>USQY01000048.1 GCA_900557045.1 uncultured Clostridium sp. | reverse complement strand
GAGAAAAATTACGATGTAGCTGATAGAATTAGAAAAGAGCTTGATGAAAAAGGTATTATATTAAATGATTCTAAAGAAGGAACAACATGGGATATTAAGGAATTGTATGTGTGATTTTGGTGAATACTAATTAAAAGGAAAATATACTAATTAAAAAGAAAAATGCAGAAATTAAGTGAGATTAATTTCTGCATTTTTTCTTTGTATGAAAGTTAAACTTGTTTTTAGGTTTAAAATTTTATTTTGATAGTATCCGGATGAAATTTGTGTGAGGTAGTAGTATATTGTTCTTAATAGTTTGTTTGGCAAAATGTTGGCGTTTAACATATTGTATATAAGGGGCTGATTAGTTCGCAAATAAGTTTACAATTCGAGTTTGTAATAGAGTTTGTAATAGAGTTTGTAAATTAATTTTACAAATTTAAAATAATGAAAGGAATGATATTAATTATGGAAAATGAAAATATGTTAGACAATAAAAATAAAGATATGTTAGATGATAAATTGTTTTTAGAAGATGAAAACAATTTAGAAGATGAAATTACTTTGGAAAATGAAATGTTAAAAGAGTTAACAAATGGAAAGGAGGATAATGGTAATGAGTAGATCTGAAATATCGACTAAATTTATAGAAAGTCCTAATCATTATAATGGGAGAAAAGGGTATAAAATATGCAAATTTACGCCACATCATATGGCTGGAATTTTAACAGCCGAGCAGTGTGCAAATATATTTAAAAATCCAAAAAGAAATGCAAGTTCAAATTATTGTATAGGAAATAATGGAGAATTAGTTTGTTGTGTTGATGAAGAAAATGGGGCATGGACTTCTTCTAATATGGTTAATGATTGCCAAGCGATAACTGTTGAAGTTTCTAATTGTGAAATAGGAGGAGAGTGGATAGTTTCAGATAAGGCATGGAACACATTAGTAAATTTGGCAGTTGATGTATGTAAAAGATATAATTTTAGACTAGCTTATGATGGAACACCAAATGGTTCACTAACAACACACAGAATGTTTGCTGCAACTGCATGTCCTGGAGAATATTTAAATTCTAAAATGCAGCTATTAGCTCAAACTGTAAATGAAATTTTAGATGGTAAAAAAGAAAATGAAGAGCAAGTAGGTGTAAAATTAGAAGAAAAGATAAATGTAAGATATCAAGCTTATAATGGAACATGGCTTCCAAATGTAATTAATAGTAATAATACTTCAAATGGTTATGCTGGAATATATGGAACTGGTATAAGCGGATTCAGAGGAAATACAGTAGGGAGAGTTGAAGATGTTGGAAAATTAATTTATAAAGTGCATAGTGTTAATGGTATATGGCATGATGAGGTAACAGACCGTGAAAAAGATAAAAATGGTGATAATTATGCAGGAATTTTAGGTAATAAAATTGATGGAATTGCTATTAAGTCAACTAAAGGTACGGCTAGGTATAGGGTTCATGTTATTAATGGAAGTTGGTTACCTTGGGTGAATGGTTATGATGTTGGTGATAGTATTAATGGATATGCTGGAAATCTTGGACAGGTGATTGATGGGGTTCAGGTTGAGATAGTGTAGGAGAATTAGGTTGCAACAAAATTGCATAAAAAGTAAAATAAAAATCCTTGAAATATGATAAATCAAGGATTTTTGTTTTTATATTGGTGCGGATGAAGGGACTTGAACCCCCACGTCGTTGACACTGGTTCCTAAGACCAGCGCGTCTGCCAGTTCCGCCACATCCGCATATTTAATAGTAAAATAAAGTAAAACTTTACATTACAAAAATAATATTACCATAAACACTATTAAATTGTCAAGAGGTTAGAAAATAAAATTTAAAAATAAAAATCTTATATCAATTTGCAGATATAACCAAAATATGTTATTATACATCTAACACATATATCAGATGAGAGATGAAAAACAAAATTAAAATAATTTTAAAAAATCCAAAAATTAGAGATAAATAGGAGAAATAAAAAATGTTACACAAAATGAAATTAAAAGAAAGTCCATTTGAAAGAATAAAAAATGGAACAAAAACAGTAGAGTTCAGACTATATGATGAAAAAAGAAAACAAATTAATGTAGGAGACAAAATAGAATTTTCAAAATTACCAGATTTACAAGAAAAATTAGTAGTTGAAGTATTAGATTTATATCATGAAAACACATTTAAAGAGTTGTTTGAAAAATTAAACACAAAAAATTCAGATAAAGGAGAAATCGAAAGAAAAGTAGAATCAATGTATTCAATATATTCTCCAAAACAAGAAAAAGAATATAGTGTGTTAGGAATAAAAATTAAAATAGATGCAGAAGAATTAAAAAATAATATACAAAAATATAATCCATATAACGAGCAAGAAGAAGTTGAGAAAAATATAATGTTAAATTATTTCAACATATTTGATGATGTATTAACTAGACAAAATGAGATAGGGCATTTTACAAGTTCTGCATTTGTCTTAAATAAAGAAAGAACAAAAATATTAATGATATACCATAAAATATATAATTCATGGGGATGGGTTGGAGGCCATAGTGATGGTGATAGCAATCTTTTATATGTTGCAATGAAAGAAGCAAAAGAAGAAACTGGAATAAAAGATGTTAAACCAATTTTAGATGATATTTATTCTTTAGAGATAATTAATGTAAATGGTCATATAAAAAGAGGAAAATATGTTGGCTCACATGCTCATTTAAATGTAACATATTTATTAGAAGCAGATGAAACAGAGGAAATAAGAATAAAAGAAGATGAAAATAGTGGAGTAAAATGGGTTCCCATAGATGAAATTTTAAATGAAAGCTCAGAAGTTTGGGTTAGAAATGTTGTGTATTCAAAAATTATTCAAAAAATGAAAAAGGATGGTATTGTATCATAATAAAAGAAAGGAGATTTTTTAGTGGATATTCCAGTAAAGAAAAATGAAAAATACATAGTAGATATAATAGATAACGGTTATGAAGGAGAAGGAATTGCTAAAATAGATGGCTACACAATTTTTATACAAGGTGCAATCAAAGGTGAAAAATGTGAAATATTAATATTAAAAGTAACATTATCACATGCTTTTGGAAAAATAATAAATATAATAGAAAAATCAAAATATAGAGTTGAACCGGATTGTGGAACATATAAAAGATGTGGAGGATGTAACTTAAGACATATTGAATATGAAGAAACACTAAATATGAAACAAAGAGTAGTTGAAAATTTAGTAAATAGAAATTTGGCAAATATCAATCAGAAGAATAAAATAAAAGTGCTTCCAACACTAGGTATGGGGAATCCTTACAATTATAGAAATAAAGCGCAATTTCCAGTAGGGCTTGATAAAGAAGATAAACCAGTTATGGGAGTTTTTGCTGAAAGAACACATGAAATAATCCCTATGAGAAATTGTTTAATTCAAAATTATTATTCAGAGCAAATTGCAAATTTTATTTTAGGATATATAAAACAAAATAATATAAGTGTGTATAATGAAAAAACAGGAAAAGGTTTGGTTAGGCATATTGTAATAAAGGTTGGAGTTAGAACACATGAAATTATGTGTGTTTTGGTTATAAATGGAAAAAGTTTTGAACAAGAAAAGCATCTGGCGAAAAGTATTATAAAAGAGTTTCCGGAAATAAAAACAGTTGTAAAAAATATTAATATGAAAAACACTAATGTTATTTTAGGTACAGAAAATATAACTTTGTATGGTGATGGATATATTTATGACATTTTAGGAGAATATACTTTTAAAATATCACCATTATCATTTTATCAAGTAAACCCAGTTCAAGCAGAAGCATTGTATTACGTAGCAATTGAAAAGGCAAATTTGAGTAAAAATGATGTTTTATATGATTTATATTGTGGAATTGGAACAATAGGGTTAACAGCTTCTAAGTTTGTAAAAAAAGTTTATGGAATTGAAATAGTGGAACAAGCAATTGAAGATGCAAGGGAGAATGCTAAGTTAAATGGTATAGAAAATGCAGAGTTTTTTGCAGGAGATGTTGAAAAAATATTTGATAAAATCATGAAAGAAAAGCAGGATTACCCTGATGTGGTTATTGTTGATCCTCCTAGAAAGGGATTGGATATTAATACGGTAGAGACTTTGCTTGCAGTTGAGGCTAAGAAGATTGTGTATATTAGTTGCAATCCTGCTACAATGGTTAGAGATATGTGTGGGTTGAGTGAAAAGTATGAGATTGGAGAGATACAGCCGGTGGATATGTTTCCGTTTACGAGCCACGTTGAATGCGTTTCAGTACTACATCGAAAAAGCCTTGAAAAATAAGGCTTTTTGATTTTTAGTAAAACTAAAAAAAGTGATATTTTGTTGTAAAAAATGATAAAAAATCAAAAAATATTCAGAGGGTTGTTTGAGTATGATATGTACACGACGCTGATATAAGTGGTATGTGGAAACATATACTAATTGATTTTTTTTATAATGAATGTGCGATTTATTTGTATATTTAACATATATAAATTATTCTTATATAATATAGATAACAAACAGAGGAAGTGTGGTTATAATGAAAAAAATAAAACTACCTATTAAGAATATAGAAACTAACATAATTTTAAATGCCTTAATACAATTTAAAAATGATAAATTAAAACAGGATATATATACAGAACCTATTGATGAACTAATTTTAAAATTAAATAAAATTTATTAACCATATTTGAACTGATTAAAAATGGTCAGTTCTTTTTTTATGCCAGAAATGGAATACATAGCCATCTTATTAAATTAAGGTGGCTAAATTAAAAGAAAGGAGGCGAGAATATGCAAGAAAGTAAGTGCAAGGTAATTGCAATCACAAATCAGAAAGGAGGAGTTGGTAAAACAACAACCACTTTTAATCTTGGTGTAGCATTGGCTAAACAAGGAAAAAGAGTGTTAGTTGTAGATGTTGATCCTCAGAGTAATTTAACTACTTATGCAGGTTGGTATGATGAAAATGAATTGAAATATACTTTAACTGATTTAATGGAGCAATCTATGAATGATGAAGAAATTAAGACAAAAGAAAGTATATTACACCATAGTGAAAATGTGGATTTAATTCCATCTAATCTTTCTTTATCAGCATTAGAAAATTCATTAACTTATGCAATGAGTAGAGAATATACTTTAAGGAATTGCTTATCTAGTATTAAAGATGATTATGACTATATACTTTTAGATTGTCAACCAAGTTTAGGTATGCTTACAATAAATGCTCTTGCTAGTGCAAATAGTGTTATCATACCAGTCCAAAGTGAATACTTTGCTTTAAGAGGTATGACTGATTTATTTAAGATAATAAATAAAGTTAGACGACAAATAAATCCTACGCTTAAAATAGAGGGAGCATTATTAACATTAGTTGATTCAAGGGCTAATCTTCCAAAAGAGATAGCAACTCAATTAAAAGACAATTATGGGAGTATATTAAAACTATTTAATACTCAAATACCAAGAGCAGTTAAGACTGCCGAATCTACTTCATCAGGAGGAAGTGTATTTTCTTATGATAAAAGTGGAAGGGTAGCAAATGCATATTCTTCTTTTGCAAAGGAGGTGCTTAATGATGGCAAAGAACATACCAAAAATGCCACTGCCAAAGTTAGATGACCTTTTTACAACAGAAGAAGAAAGAACTAATGATAAGTTGGAAAAAGTTATTGATATTAAAATAAGTGATATTGATGATTTTCCAGACCACCCATTTAAAGTCATTGAAAATGAAGATATGTTTAATATGCGTGATAGCATAAAAGAAAATGGAGTATTAGTTCCTGCTTTAGTTAGACAAAAGCCAGATGGTAGATATGAAATGGTATCTGGACACAGAAGAAAGTATGCAAGTCAATTAGCAAATAATGAAACACTACCTTGTATTGTTAGAAATTTAACAGATGATGAGGCTGTTATTATAATGGTAGATAGTAACTTACAAAGAGAAGAAATATTACCAAGTGAGAAAGCATTTGCATATAAAATGAAATTAGAAGCTCTGACACATCAAGGCAAAAGAACAGATTTAACTTCTGCCCAACTTGGGGAGAAGTTAGAAAGTAAATATTCTGTTCAATTACTTGCAGAAGAAGTTGGAGATAGTAGGAGCCAAATTCAAAGGTTTATAAGACTTACTGCACTAATACCAGAGTTATTAGATTTAGTTGATGAAAAGCAAATTGCATTGAGTCCAGCCGTTGAATTATCTTT
Source organism: uncultured Clostridium sp. (assembly GCA_900557045.1). Taxonomy (GTDB): domain Bacteria; phylum Bacillota; class Clostridia; order TANB77; family CAG-508; genus CAG-492. The sequence continues at coordinate 6,920 of USQY01000048.1, read as the reverse complement.
TCTAAAAGATGAAGAACAATATGCAGTTTTAGATTGCATTGAGTGTAATGTAGCAACACCATCTCACGCACAAGCAATAAGACTTAAAAAGATGAGTCAAGAGGGAACACTTACGACTGATGAAATAGAAGATATTTTATCAGAGGAGAAACCCAACCAGATTCCCAAAATGAAATTTAATGCAGACAGAATAAGAAATGTACTCCCAAAGAATATTGAGGAGAAAAAAATTGAAGATTTTGTTGTTAATGCCATTGAATTTTATGGAAAACATCTCCAAAGACAAAAGTCTATGGATGCAAGATAGTGGGAGTTAATATTCCACAAATCCCTCCTTACAATCCTCCCTAGTATTATTACTAACTATTTATTTACTAACTGAAAAAAGTATATAAGTATTTACACAAATGCAAAATATTTTAGAATATGCTAGATTGAAAGAAATAAAGGAGCGTGATTGTTATGAAAAAGAAAATCATTTTAGTTGTCATTGTTGTTTTTGCACTAGTAGTTAGTGGAGTATTTGTTCTAACCAAATGTTTAAAGACAAATTCAAACCACGAACAGGTAAATGTTGTAGAAGAAAAAGATGAGGAATTTAACTTGCAAGAGGAAGAACAAAGCAAAGACGAAATAACTACTGAAACAGATGAAAATGAAAACAAAACAGCAAATGGAAATAGTGAGAGTCCAATAGAAGATACTTCAAAGCAAGAAAATAAATCTAAAACATCAAAAAAGGTTTCTGAAACTCCAAAAAAAGCAGAAACTAAGTCTAACAATGTGCCAACTACAAGTAGCAAATCACAAGAAGAAAAACAAGAGAATAAAACAACCGAAAGTAATAAAAATAATGGTTCAAGTAATCAAGAACAAAAGAACAAAGAGTCAACAACTTTTTATGATTCTATTACTCACGGAAAAAAAGAGTTTTCTTCTGAAAGTGAGGCTTTAAGGAGAGGTACTGAAATTCAAAATAAAGAGTTAGATTATGTTTTAGATTGGAATGAAGAACATCCAGATAATCAAATACAACCAGAGATAAATTATTTTAGAGTTTATCCATCTGCAATAGATGAAAACGGAAAGTATTGGTATTATTTGCATTTCTTTTGCAGAAGTGGCGAAGGACTGGATCAAGAATTAAAAAGTAAATATTAGTGGCTCTTAACAAAGAGTCATTTTTTTTCGGAAAGTGAGGGAAATTAAATGTTAAAAATATTATTATTTGCACTAATCGTAACGTTAGTGCTTTTTTTATGGTCTGCCTGTATCATCTCGGGTAGATGTTCAAGAGAGGAGGAAAAGAGATGAAGAAATTTACAACAACCCTATTGTTAGCAATAGGACTTTTAGTTGGGTTTACGGTTAATGCTCAAGCAGTAAATGCAGCAACATTGAATATGAGTTACTCAGATTATTGGTATGATAGAGCAAAGGCTGATGGTAGTGAACATCATTCTTGGCATTTTACTCTTTATGATATGGATGGAGAAGTAGCATACTGTATTCAACCAAATGTAAAAGAGGGAACGCATTATAATCAAGGAAGTTGGGAAGATACTGGATTGCCTAATTCGATAAAAGAAAGAATACTTTTAATTGGATATTATGGTTATACTTATCCCGGTCACCAAACATTACAATATAGAGCAGCAACACAAGGTATGATATGGGACACAATAGTTGGTGGTGGTGCTAACACAACTTTCCATACTGCTCGTTGGGCAAAAGGGGATACTTTTGATGTATCAAATGAAAAAGCACAAATTGAAGACTTAATTGCACATCATTATGATAGACCATCATTTAATGGTGGAGTTTTTAAAGCACAAGTAGGAGAAAATATTACTCTAACTGATACAAATAATGTATTATCAAACTATTCTGTAAGCGTAAGTGGAGCAGATTATAGCATTGATGGTAATAAGTTAATAATTAAACCTACAAGAAGTGGAAGTATTGATTTAACTTTAACGAAAAATATGCCATATAGTTCTAGTTATAAATTATTTGTTGGAGATGGAATTCAAAATATGATGGTACCGGGAACTACTGACCCAGTAATTGCAAAAATAAGAGTTAATTCTTACACATCATTTGTTGAAGGTCATAAGAAAGATAGCGAAACTGGTAATGCACAAGGACAAGCAACTTTAAAAGGTGCTGAGTATGGTGTTTATGAAACTTCAACAGGAAGATTAGTAACAACAGTAGTTACTGATGAAAATGGTTATTTCAAGAGTAATGCAGTATTATCTTGGAATGATTATTATTTACAAGAAATAAAACCTAGTGAGGGTTATGAACTTGATACAACAAGATATAATGTTGATATTAAAGGTAAAGAATCTGCTAGTGTTGATGTAGTAGAAAAAGTAATTAAAAACTATGTTAGTATTTTAAAACAATATGAACAAGTAGATGGAAACACTACTTTCTTAAATGCAGAAAAAGGTATTACTTTTGAAATCTATTATCCAAATGGTAATAAATATGGAGAAATCAAAACAGATAAAAATGGTTATGCTTCATTGAACTTACCTTATGGTGTATGGAAGTTCCATCAAGTAAATACAACAACTGGATATGAAAAGATTTATGATTTCTATATTACAGTAAATGAAACAAGCGAAAAAGAACAATATTACAATATTTTAAATAATACACTATATGCTTATCTTCAAGTAATCAAAGTAGATAGCGAAACTGGAAAGACTATTGCTATTGCAAATACAACTTTCAAGATTTTAGATACTGATACAAATCAATATGTTTCTCAATATGTTGGTGGAAAAGTTTATAGTGAGTTCAAAACAGATGAAAATGGCAAAATGATAACTTACTTAAAACTACCTGCTGGAAATTATAAATTGATTGAGGTATCTGCTCCTAACGGTTATTTAAAAGACAAAGATGGCTTAAAATTCACAATAGGAAATGATACTCATTATTCATATACAACTTATGGTGCTTTTATAACAGTAACTTATAAAAACACACCAATAAAAGGTCAACTTGAAATTAAGAAAACAGGAGAAAATTTAGTAATTAAAGATGGTAAATACACTTACAAAGATAAAAAATTAAGTGGTGTAACATTTGAAATCTATGCAGAAGAAGATATTAAATCTGCTGATGGAAATCATCTTTATTATGAAAAAGGTACAAAAGTAGATACTATTACAACAGATAAAAATGGTTATGCAATTTCTAAAAAATTACCTCTTGGAAAATACTATTTAATTGAAGTAAAAACACAAGATGAATATGTATTAGATAGTAATAAACACTATTTTGAATTAAAAGAAGTAAATGATGAAACACCAATAGTTTTTGAATCATACAGTAATTTAAACTACTTAAAGAAAGGGACTTTGGAATTTACTAAAAAGGATCTTGTAAATGGAGATGTTATTCCAAACACAATCGTTGAAATCTATAATGAAAATAATGAACTAATCTTTACTGGTAAAACTGACAAAGATGGTAAAGTAATTATTACAGATTTAAAAGTTGGAAAATACTATATCATTGAGAAAGAGGCAGCAACAGGTTATACAATTACAGATGAAAAAATCTATTTTGAATTAAAAGAAAATGGAGAAATTACAAAGGCTGAAATGAAAGATAAACCTATTACTGGAACTCTTGAATTTACAAAGACTGATGTATCAACAGGAGAGCCATTACCTAACACACTAATTGAAATTTATAATGAAAAAGATGAACTTATTTTTAGTGGTAGAACAGACGAAAATGGTAAAATTACTATTCCAGAAATTAGATATGGAAAATACTATATTTTAGAGAAAGAAGCCCCAGAGGGTTACACTTTAAATCCTGAAAGAATGTATTTTGAAATTTTAGAAGATGGAAAAGTGGTTAAGGCAACAATGACTGATGAAAAAGTAGTAATTGAAGTTCCTAGTACAGGAATTACTGATACTCATATTATTGAAATAGCCGGAGCATTATTTGTTCTTGGAGGAATAGGAGTAATTGTCTATGTTAAAAAGAAAAAGCAAAAATAAAGATAGAAAGGTTAGTAAGAGTCAACTTATAATAGTTGGCTCTTTGCTAATTGTTGTTGGAATTGGAATAGTTGGAGGTAAATATCTATACAATTATTTTCAAAATCAAAATGAAGAAAATTTAATAGATACTTTTTATGAAGAACAAAAAGAAATAACTGATGACACAACACCAACTGAAGAAAAAGAGCAAGAAGAACACCACAAGCCAACTACAACTCAAACTAAAAAGGTTGATTATATTGCAGTTATTAAAATACCAAAGATAGGACTTGAAAAAGGTTTAGCAAGTAAAGGTAGTTATTATAACAATGTTAATCGAAACATTTTAATACTTAATGAATCTGATATGCCAGATAAGGAAAACGGGAATGTTATACTAGCAGGACATTCTGGTAGTGGTAGAACAGCATTTTTTAAGAACTTATATAAATTGGAAACAGATGATGAGGTTAGTATTTTTTATGGAGGTAGTGAATACAAATACAAAGTTGTTAATCAATACGATATAGAAAAAACAGGAACTGCTAATATTGTTAGAAATGCCGAAAAAAGCACTTTAACTTTAATAACTTGCAGACACAACACTAATAAACAAATTATCTATATTTGTGAGTTAGTAGAAAAGGTTTAGGAGGATTAAATTGGAAGAAAAATATAATTTAAACAGTATATCAAAAGCATTTGAAAAACTATTTAATGCTGGATTTAATACAAGCAAAAAAATAGCAACATTAGATATAAAAGAGGTAAGAAAGATTCCCAATTTAACAATGTCAGATTTTTATATTATTTCTGACTTATGGGAATTAGTAAAAAAGAACAATAATAAAACTGCTCAATTATTTATAGAATTTTTAAGTGGTTATAAAGAGAAAGGAAATGATAGCAAATGAAAAAGTTTGAAATTGATGTTGATATAAATGGAACTATTACTTTTGAGGTTGAAGCGAAAAACAAAAAAGAGGCACAAGCAAAAGTAGATGATATTTTAAGCAACACTTCTGTAAAAGAAGCAATAAAATCATACAGAAACAATATTGTTTTAAATGAGAAAGTAAAACAAGATAAAGAAAGAGAAAGATAGGAGGAATTATAATGGCATATTCAAAAAGAATACCACCAATTAAAATTAAATTAAATGTAGATGAATATAATAAACTACTAGAAATATTAGAAAATATGATTGATTCTGATGATGAAAATTATTCAAATAAATCATCAAAAATGAAAGATAAACTATTGAGATATAGTGTTCCAATAGCAGAAGAAGATGGAACTACAATAGTTGATATGAGATTTTATAATAACGAGATTGTAGATCTATTTATGATATTGTTTTATGAGATAGGTAATATTCCTATCAATACTAATTATTATGAAGTCTTATTAAGTGTAAGGGAGAAAATTAAAAAGAGCAAAATGTCAGAAGAATAATAGTCTAATTTAGAACAGGAGGTGCAATATGGCGAGTAAATTAAGACTAATAACAGACCTGTATGGAGAAACCTTAACACAGATAAGCAAGAATCCTGATGACTGGATGTCATTCTTGGAATGTGCAGCAATGAACTACAAATACCCTTTTAATGACCAAGTTTTAATTTATGCACAAAGACCAGAAGCAGTAGCGTGTGCGAAGATAGAGGCTTGGAACAAACAAGTTGGTAGATGGGTTAATCGTGGTGCAAAAGGAATAGCACTTCTTTCAGAAGATAATGGCTATACTAATTTAAGATATGTATTTGATATTGGCGATACTAATAGCAAGTTCGGAAAAAGTTTTAGATTATGGTCAGTTCCAAAACCTTATGAAGTAGATATTATTGAATCATTAGAAAACAAGTATGGAGAACTTGACGATAAAAGTTCTCTTGGACTTGCAATTAAGTCTGTATCAAAGATAATTGTTGAAGATAATATGCAAGATTATTTGGAAGATTTAAAGTTTTATAGAGAAAATAGTTCTCTTGAACCAATGACTGATGAAGCAGTTCAGTTATTGTTTCAAAATGCACTAGAAAATAGTATTGCATTTTCAATGATTAAAAGGTGTGGATTAAATCCGAATGATTATTTCACTAATGAAGATTTTACACCAATATTAGCATTTGATAGTTATGAAACTATAACTAGATTAGGTGTAGCCACTAGCGAAATATCTGAAATGGGTATTCGTGAAATTTATAATACTATAAAAAAGTTACGAATAAATGAAATAAATAAAATTCGCACATTTGATATAGATAAAGATTTATCTTATGATGTAAGTGAAAGCAGAGAAACTGTTGAAAGGAGGAATAATGATGAGTATAACTTACACACGCAAAGGGGATTACGAGATACCAGACCTAGCGATACCAGAGAACAAGATTCAAGTGGAGGGCAAATACGCAATAATGAGGTTAAGGTACTTGAAAGAGAACAAGAAATCTCTATACACAACTCTATTAATGAGCAATCAACTTCCAGAACACTTGATGAATATTCAAGAAGTAGCAATGGAGAGAGTAGAACAGATAGTATCAGAAATGAAAGCCAAAGAGAAGATAACAGAACAAATGAAACAACAAGACCCTATGAAATGGATAGGCTTAATGAACAACTTGAAGACATCAGCAGAGGAGATAGTAGCGAACGAATTGATTTACGCTTAAACAATTATGATCCAAGCCAAAGTAAAACACATTATGTTGTAGTTGATGAAAAGATAAATCAGATATTAAGTACAACTCCTCATTTAAGAAAATCAAATAAGGAAATAAAAGACTTTATTCAAAATGAAAAAGATGTTACAAAAAGAGCAGAGTATCTCAAAGGAATATTTAACAAAGATTATACCGGTGTTATAGTTGATGACCAAATGTATGGTTATAAAACTTTTGA
>USQY01000047.1 GCA_900557045.1 uncultured Clostridium sp. | reverse complement strand
TTTATAAATTTAACAAGCCGTATCAAACGAGGCAGAAAGTGTACTTATTTTTTTCACTCCGTCACTCGCACCAATGACGTATCTGTTCGAACTAACAGATAGATTAAAAATCATTCAAGTAAATTGGATGATTTTTTCTTTGCCAAAAAACATCATCCAATATCCTAAAAAGAAAGGATGGTGCTTGAAATGAAGATAATTAAAGAAGAACTACTATTTGAGGAAAACTTAAAGAAAAGACTAGAGTTTATATGTGAGTTCTCAAAGGTTACTCCTACTTTTGTTAATGGTAGTATAAGAAAAATTGAGAAAACCAATATCTCTTATATTGAGCCACATAGAGTAATTGTAAAAGATACCGCATTTCTGGTCTTTAACTATTCTAATGACGTTTATATATCCAATCTAGCAAAAAAGATAAAATTATCTGAATTAGAAAGTTAGAGGGTGATTATTATATTTCAAATATTACAATGCCAAAACAAGAAAATATAACTCTTAATAAATATGGCAAAATGAGATTAAACTACCTAAAAAAGCATAAAAAAGCTGACTATTCAATAATGTTTTTAGATGGTACATTAAATACTCATCTAAAAGATATTCAAGAACAAGCTACATTAAGGGTTGAACAAATTATTAAACAACTAAAAGATAATAGTGATTTGACCGAAGAAATGAAAAATACAGATATGCTTTATTGGGTTGGAACTATGAACACTATTAAAAATCAAGCTGAAGAAATAATTTGTAATGAATTGTTTTATATTTAACAAAATTCTTAAAAATTATTGACATATTGTCAAAAAACATTATATAATATAGCTTGATTGAGGGGGAAATAAAATGACAAAAAGTAATAGAATAGTTTACCTGGATGTCTTAAGGGTTATAGCTTGCTTTTCAGTAATTATGGTTCATTCTTGTGCACAGTATTTTGTTAAAGATATTGGTTCGTTTAATTTTTGGGTAGGTAATATATTTGATGGATTAGCAAGAATAGGAGTTCCATTATTTATTATGATATCAGGAGCTTTAATGCTTGATAAGAACTATCAATTTTCAACTCAAAAATTAATTAAACATATAATAAAAATGATTGCTTTTTTTGCTTTTTGGTCGGTTTTTTATTGTTTTATGTTTAAAATAGTAGGTTCAATAATAATAAAACATGAATCTATTGATATCATTAATATTATAGGTTCTTTAATTAAGGGACATTATCATTTATGGTTTGTTTATTTGATAATCGGACTATATCTTATAGTTCCATTGTTACGATTATGGGTAAATGATACTAATAAAAAATATGTGGAGTATTTTATTATTTTATCTATAATTTTTACATATATAATTCCACAAATCATTAGTATAGGAAGTAACTATAGTAATTTATTTGAATATATAAATGATATTATAGAAAATAATTTATCATTAAAATATGTAGGTGGTTTTACAACATATTTTATTTTAGGTTGGTATATTAATAATTATGAACTTAAGAATAAAAGAATAATATATATATTGGGTCTATTTGGCGTACTGATAACTATTATGGGAACATATATACTTTCAATTACTACAGGAAAAGCTTTGAATATGTATGAAAATTTATATATTAATGTTTTATTTCAAACAGTAGCAGTTTTTGTAATTATAAAAGATAAATTTAAAAATATGCATACTAATAATATTATAAATTCCATTTCGAAATGTAGTTTAGGAATGTATGCTATACATGCTTTAATTGTAACAATTATGTATAGGATTATAGAAAAAGTCAATATTGATTTCGCTTTAATTAATATTCCTGTAGTATTTATAGTATCAGTTGTTTTTGCATACTTAATTTCTTTTATACTTAGTAAGATTCCGGTTTTAAAGAAAGTTGTATAAATAGTCTTGATAAATAATAGATTATATGATAAATTATAATTAAGCTTGAGTGATTATTTAATCAATCGTCAAGAGAGCCAGCGAGTTGTAAATGTCTACGTTGTTGGCACCATAATAACAGCCCAAATAAAAAACGACTGCATTCTAACCGAAAGGTAGGAATGCAGTCGTTTTTGTGATATAATTTACTATCAATGAAAAACCACATCAACAAGGTGCATTATACACAGTATCAATTAAAATTATAACCGGAAATTGAAAAAATAATAGAAATTTCTGATCTGGTATATACATTTAACGAGGTTTTTCATCATATTGCTCTAAATAAACACCTTGCTGTCAAGGAAAGCAGGATATGTCGCATATCTACATAGACGGAACAAAGATAACTGCCAATGCAAATAAGGGTAACGACCGATTATTGCCCGGATACAATATTCAGCAATGCAAGTAAAAAAACACCGAGACTCACTTTTTCGTGAATCTCGGCTTTTTAATATGCTGTTTCTTTACAGCACCTTTTGTGGAGCGGATGATGGGAATCGAACCCACACGATCAGCTTGGAAGGCTGAAGTTCTACCACTAAACTACATCCGCTTATCTCTGCAACAAATAGTATTATATCATTACAGATAATATTTGTCAAGCGTTAATTTCAGATTATAAAATTTTTAAGAAAATTTTAACTGTTTTATATTAAGCTCTAAGTTTAACGATGATTATAATTTTAACATACATCAAGATATATAATATCATTTATACAAATTACTTACTTATAATTTTTACCGAAGGATAACTTATTATATCTTTGATAATCAATTATAAAATGTTGGTAACACAGAAAAACAGCAGAAAATGCCAAATATTGAAGTTAGTGAATATTAACTTTGATTTAAAACCACATTTATAATATAATATCTTAAATAGTATTATATATACAAGCGGCTAATTTTTAATTGTAATAATATACTAAAAATACATCTGTATATTTAAATAAATGCATTTATTATGTTAGAATGTTCAAAGAAATATATCTCAAATTGTGCAAGTGTACAGATGTAAACTTTTCACTCGGTGTAAGTATGATTTTAATGTGGATATTCAGAATAGTTTGCAGTTATATACTTGTTATGGTTCTTGATATGGGCGTTTTAGGTGTATGGATCGGTATGTTTGTTGATTGGTATGCTCGTGCTGCAGCATATCTTGTAAGGTATTTGTCAGGCAGATGGAAAAAGCATAGAATGATTTAAATATTTAAAAATGGAGATAAATTTTGTTTACCCTACCGTCACAATTATAAAAGTTTGACCAAACTTTTATAATTGCCGTGCAAAATATTCCGGTAAATCATAATTTATAATCATTACTCCAAAACATATAACGAAATATGATTTTAAAAATCAAAGGCCCTCGAATTTTTATCGAGAGCCTTTTATCTTTTTTATAAATCAAATTCAAAGTACGGATTATGGTACAGTGAAAATGTTATAATATGGTAAAGACAAACCTAAATTGCCAAAGTGAAGTTCGGATTTTTGAGGAAAAAACGAGAAATACCACGGGTTCACCTTGACAAAAGAGTATGGTAAAGACAAAATCCAATTTGGATAGATTAAAAAGGTGGTGTAAATAAATATTATTTAAAATCCATTTTGGAAAGATTTATTAAATTATATCATAATTAATTGTAAATATCAAATGTACTAAATTTATAAAAATAAATGTATTTATAAGCTTATTTATAAAAATTTTTCTTAGAAAATATATATTAGGTATTGACAAACAAAATTGTGAACGCTATACTGTAATTAGAGTTGTGAAATATCATAACTCTAATAACAAAATCTAATACTATTAAAATAATAAATGGAGGTAAATATGAAAATCTTATTGCGATTTTATTTGCAAAACAATAAGCTGCCGATTGATTATCGACGAATTATGCTTTCGTTTTTTAAACGGTCACTGTCAGATATTGCCGAGGGAAAATATTATGAAAAATATTATTTTACACCGGAACGCAGAAATTTTACTTTTGCGGTGAATCTGCCTATGCCGAAGTTTTCTAAAACGGAAATTCAACTCGGGAAAAATCAACTAAACATTACTTTTTCAACAGCTGACTATAATACGGGATGTATTTTTATGTCTGCTTTTATAAAGCAAAAGGACAAGCCGATTCCCGCTCCGCTCGGCAACGAAATGAAACTTGTCAGTGTTAATCTTATGCCGGAAAAAAATGTTACTTCATCATCCGCTGTTGTGAAAATGCTTAGCCCTTTGTGTATCAGATTACATAAAGCCGAGAATAATTCGGATAAGTATATTTCGGTTGCTAATCCGGATTTTACGGAGATTGCAAAACAGGTAATTAAAGAGCAGCTTGTTGAAAGCGGTTTTGACGAGAAGTTAATTTCAAACTTTGAAATTAAACCGTTAAACGCAAAAAAAACAGTGGTTTATCACTACAAAAACTACATTGAATGCAGTTTAGGCAGTTTTAGTATTAATGCCGATAAATCGGTTATTAATTATCTGCTGAAAAGCGGTATAGGTTCACGAAAATCCGCAGGATTTGGCTTTGCCGAGCTTTTATCGGAGGGAGGTGAACCGAATTAATGAAAACAAAGATTGATTACTTTGATTATGACACTTTGCTGCAGCCTACCGATTGGAGGTTTGCAGCAGCCGTTGTCGGTTTATGTAAATATTTTGATTACTTTGGAATTGATTACAAAGTCCTCTATGATGTTGAAGAAAAGCCCGATAATTATATCCACGGCTTTGACGGTATTATTTACAAAAGTGAAGATATAACAGAAGAAAAATATCTTGAGTTTGCAGAGAACTATTTTGAAAAATATATGACTCACAAAAATATTTTAAACATTCTCGAAAGTCAAGAATTCAGTGAAGAACAAATTAAATTGGTAAACGACCTTGTTAAGAGCAAAACAGTTCTTAAAGGGCTATTTGACAAAATAAAATTTGATGGAACAAATAAAGATATTTTTATTTCAACCATTGAAGAAAACAGGGCGGAAATTATAAAAAATATCTTTAAAAACGGCAATAACCTTTATAAGAATTACTGCAATGAACGACTTATTTTTACTGAAGATAACAGCACTTGCAGACTTAGAGGCTACAATGTTGACAAAGACAGGAAAACAAGTAATCTCGGCTTTTGTTTTTCAAAGGAAAGTTTTGAGAGCAATGATATTTTAGAATTTGATTTTATACCGTTTGCTTTTTCAAATTCTGATATGAGAGAAACTTATTTTGTGAATAACAATTTTTCTGTTAAGTCTTTAACTCAAACAAACTATGCTTTTTCAAATCAACTTAGCAGTACAGAAAATAAAGACGACAAAAACAAACTAATGCTTGTTTTGCAAAATTCAAAGGATTATATAAGCTATGATGTTGAAATTATATCAAAATCTCAAGATAAGGCTTATTACGAAACATTCTTTGTACGACTTGAAAGATTAAAAAAGTTAAGAGAATTATCGGGGAAATCATTAAACTTTGTCAAAAAAATCAATGATGATTATTGGTTTAATCTTGAGAAAGAAGTTTATATGCGTTGTCTTAACAATGTGTTGCTTGACGATGTAATTTTAATGATGCTTAAGTTTTATTTTGATGATAATGCCGTTAAAGGCTATATAAAAAGCAGAACTGATATGCTAATAGACATAAATGTATCTTGGAAAGGAAATGAAATTATGGATGAAATTAAGTCAGCAAAAAGTTGTGGATTTTTAACTTCTAAAAAACTAATTGAAATGAAAAGCAGTAATAAAATTAATTCATATAAGCAAAAAATAATCAGTGCTCTTTGCGCACATGATTACGACAGAGCAAAAGAGATTATACTTAGTTTGTCTGCTTATGTCGGAATGGAATTTTCATTTTTCTATACATTTCTTGAAAATGCGGAAGAAAATAAAGATCTTGCATTTGCTTTTGCAAGCGCATTAATTGAAGTAAGCTCAAAAAATAACTAATATAAAGGAGATTTTATTATGAAAAATAAAGCATTAACATTAACTGTAATCGCAAATATGACAAGCAACTACGGCGAAAGCCTCGGTAATATTTCAAGTGTACAAAAGGTATTCAGAGGCGGAAAAGAGTACGCTACAAGAAGTCGTGAGAGCCTTAAAAACGCTATCTGTGTTCAGTCGGGTTTTTATGATGATTTACAGACATCAATCGACGGAGCAATGCAAAAACTTGTTAATGAAGATGTAAATGCCGCAACATGCCGTGCGCTTGAGGGTGGATATATGTCAACAAAAGATGTTACATACATCCGTAACAGTTCTTTCTATCTTACAGACGCTGTTGCTACAGAGCCGTTTATTAATGATGCCCGTTTTCACAATAACCTTTACCTTGCAACCAATTATGCTATGGCACATGGTTTAAATGTTCAAAACAATGCAAAGGATTGCGGTCTTATGCCTTATCAGTATGAATATGACAAGTCATCTAAAATTTACAGTCTTACAATTGACCTTGAAAAAATCGGTAAGGACGAAAACTTTGGTGCAGAGGCAGATAACGCAGAAAAGTGCGAAAGAGTAATTGCTCTTATTAACGCAGTAGAAAATCTTTCACTTGTTGTTAAAGGAAATCTTGATAACGCAGAGCCGATTTTTGTGGTAGGCGGTCTTTCACCGAGAAAAACACATATTTTTGAAAATGCGGTTTCTGTTTCAGGCAAAAGACTTATTATAGAGCCGATTAAGGAAAAACTTGCTCAAGGTTACAGTTGTGCACTTATGCGTAACGGCGAGCTTTCAAACGAGGACGAAATTGTAAGAGAACTTAATCCTGTAAGTATGACAGAATTTTTTGAAAATCTCAGAGGTCAGGTTAAAGAGTATTTTTCAGAGTAAGGCGGAATTAATATGAAAGCAATTAGACTTCATATAAAACAAAACAGTGCAAATTACAAAAAAGAAGAAACTGTACAAAACCGTATGACATTTCCTTTACCGCCGTATTCAACTGTTATCGGAGCACTTCATAAGGCTTGCGGTTATACATCTTATCATCCTATGCAAGTAAGCGTACAGGGAAAGTACGGTTCTCTAAAAGCAAAAATGTATAAGGACGATTGTTTTCTTAACAGTCTTAATGATGACAGAAATTTGCTTGTAAAAATGAAAAATCCCGATATGCTTTCAAGTGCATATCAGGTTGTGGCTACTGCACAAAAGGCTCAAGGAAACAGCTTTGAAAAAGGCATTACAATTAATGTAATTAATGAAAAATTGCTTGAAGAATACCGCTTTTTAAAGCGTACAAAACGCAGAATCGACAAGCATAAAAAAATCATTAATAAAATGAAAACTCGGCTCAAAGAAATGAAAGCCGATGAAAATATTTCTGCCGAAGAAGTAAAAGAATTTGATAAGCGTATTAAGCATATAAAGGCTGTGTATGATGAGTACGAAAAGGTAAAGTATACTATTCCGTATTCCCATTTCAGAACGCTTGCAAAAGGCCCTAAGTATTATGAACTTCTCTGCGATATTGAACTTATCATTCATATAGTTGCAGATGAAAATACTATGAATGATATTATGGATAATATCGGAAATCTTACTGCAATCGGCAGAGGAGAGGATTTTGTAGAAGTTCTTGAGTGTGCGGAAACAGAGCTTTTTGATGTTGACGAAGATGTCGATTACGGAGAAACTGATTTTGATGTTTATATGCCTGTCGAGTATCTCGAAATTAATAAAGACGATATGGATATAATCTCTAAAACGGAAGGCGGATACACAGGCGGTACAAAATATTTAATGCCTAAGGATTACAAAACAGTGCAGTTAAAGGGCGGTATGAGAAAACGAGTGTTTAATCGTGTACCTATTATTTTCTGTCAACTTAACTATATTGAAAACGGTTGTAAAGGCATAATGCTTGACAAAACCGAGAACGGTATATATTCAGTGTTTTTAGCTTGAGGTATTTGTAATGAATATAGAAGATAAACTTGCAAAACCCGACAAAACAATCGGACAACATTCAAATGAGCTTATAGAGCAGGCAAAACTGCTCTATAAGCTCGGCTATATAAAATCTGATGATTTATACGCTGATTTACTTGTTTCATGTTTAAAACATGATAACGGTAAGGCAAATTCTCAATTTCAAAAAAGAATTACTAAAGGCGGAAATTTTCAACCTGAACAAGAAATTCCACACAGTATACTTTCGACTTTTTTTATTGATAAATCAGAATGTATAAAACCTATAAGCGTATATTTTGCTGTGCTTTATCATCACTATAACAAAGACTCTCCTGTTACAGTGTTTAAAGAAAACCGTGAGCTTATAGAAAAATTCCTTGCTGAATTTGGCTTTGATACAAACTCTTACAATAAAATGAAGAGAAATATTAAGAAAATCAAAGCTTTATTTGAAACCGAACTTTCTGATGAAGAAAAACAATACGCTGTTTTATTAAAAGGTCTTTTACATAAATGCGATTACAGTGCAAGTGCAGGTCTTGACTGCGAAAAGGTCAACGATTTTTTGACTGAGTCTTTAAACAATTGGAAAAATACCCGAAATATACATTACAATGAATTGCAAGAATTTTGCATTAAAAATACCGACAGCAATTTAATTGTAACCGCACCTACAGGTATGGGCAAAACCGAGGCGGGATTGCTTTGGTGCGGGGACAATAAATGCTTTTTCGTTTTGCCGTTAAAAACAGCTATCAATGCGATGTACGAAAGAATTAAAAAACTTTGCGGAGATAATTCTCAAGAAGATTACAAGGAAAGAGTGGCACTTGTTCACTCCGATATGAAATCCTATTATTTGGAAGATTCAATAATTAGCGGAAAAAATTATGATTTTGCGTATGCACAATGCAGTAAACAGCTTGCACTTCCGATTACAATTTGTACGCCTGATCAGATATTTGACTTTGCATTGAAATATGCAGGTTATGAATACAAACTTGCGGTAGCGTCATATTCAAAGTTTATTATTGATGAGATACAGATGTATTCACCTGATGTTTTGGCTGCAATTATTTATGCAATTGAGATGATTCATACTTTGGGTGGTAAAGTGGCTGTAATTACCGCAACTTTGCCTCCGTTTGTAAGGAACGAGATTGAAAAAATACTCGGAACAGATGTAAAAACATCCGATTTTTCTGATAAAGGAAAGCTAAGGCATAATGTAAAAGTATATGAAAAAAACTTGCAGTCTGACGATATTATAAAAATATTTGATGATACAATATGCGATAAAGTAAAAAAATATCTTGTCGTTTGCAATTCAATTGATATTGCAAATAAGATGTATACCGAAATAAAAAATTCGGATATTAACGCAAGTGTAAATCTGTTTCATTCCAATTTTACAAAAAATGACAGAAAAACTAAAGAAAATGCGATTTTGGCAGCCTCTGAAAAAACTAACGAAAGTATGAATATACCTGAAATATGGATTTCAACATCCGTAGTCGAAGCAAGTCTTGACATTGATTTTGATATTCTTATTACCGAGTTATCGGATTTATTTTCCCTGTTCCAACGCTTTGGCAGAGTAAACAGAAAGGGTAATAAAGACTTTTCATCTTCCAATTGTTTTGTATTTACTGAAATTCAAGGTAATGCACATCGTTTTGTTGACGATGCTATTCATTCGTTGTCAAAACAGGCGATTTTAAGCGTTGACGGAATTATCTCTGAAGTTCTTAAAAAAGAACTTATAGATGAGTACCTTTCGGTTGAAAAAATCGAAAAATCAAAATATTTTCAAGAATATCGTAAAATTTATAAATATTATAAAGAAAATGTCGATTATCTCTCTCTTAAAAAAGATGGAATAAGAAGTATTGACAGAAGTGACGCTGTGCCGATTGATGTTTATAATCAAAATGAGAGTGCCATAGAAAAAGCTTTGGATGTTTTAAAATCAGATACTTATTCAAGAGATGATAAACTTAAGGCAAACGAAGAAATACTTGGCTTCACGGTTTCCGTACCTAAATTCAGAATAGACGATTACGAAATAAAAAAATTAAAAATGCCATATACTGAATTACCTGTTATTAACAGCAGTTATGATTCCGAATGCGGCATCAGATTTGATAAGGAAAAGAAAGCCAAAAAGCAAGATAAATCTGATGATAACGGAGAACCTGATAATTTTATATGAGGTATGATTATGGACGAAAATAATATTTCGGGTATGCATATTTATTATTACTATGTTTGTAAAAGAAAGCTGTGGTATTTTTCAAACGGTTTGGCAATGGAAAGTGAAAACGAAAATGTCAAAATTGGAAAACTTATAGATGAAACTACTTATAAGCAAAAGAAAAAACATATTATGATCGACAACACAATCAATATTGATTTTATTACCGAGCATAAACTTTTACATGAGGTAAAGAAAAGCAGAAAGATAGAGGAAGCGGGTATTGCTCAACTTAAATACTATCTTTATTATCTGAAAAAGCGTGGGGTAGAGGGAATAAAAGGCAGAATTGATTATCCTTTGCTAAAGCAAAGTCTTAATGTTGAACTTAGCGAAGAAGATGAAAGAGAGCTTGAAAGTGCGGCAGCTGATATAGTAAAAATTATATCGGCTGCTTTGCCGCCAAAATTTGAAAGTAAAAGAATTTGCAAATCATGTGCTTACTATGATTTGTGCTGTATTTGAGGTGATAAAATGCAGGAAAGTTATTACATATATTCGTCAGGCAATTTAACTCAAAAAGACAACACATTAAGATTTACTGCAATTGACGGAAATGTAAAAGATCTTCCGATAGAAAATATTAAAGAAATTTATATTATGAATGAAATAACGGTCACATCTAAATTGCTGAACTTATTTTCAAAATACGAAATACTTGTACATTTCTTCAATTACTATCAATTTTACATAGGAAGTTTTTGCCCAAAGGAAACAAAACTTGCAGGTCAGCTTTTGGTTAAGCAAGTGCTTGCTTACGGCGACTATTCAAACAGATTATCAATAGCAAGAGAATTTATAGTTGCTGCGTCTTATAATATTTACAGAAACTTAAGATACTACAACGGCAGAGGCAAGAATGTGTCAGAGCAAATGGCTGCTATTGAAAATTTGAGGAGAAAACTTGCAGATGTAGAAACCATAGAAGAGTTGATGGGAATTGAAGGTAATATTCGTCAGGAATATTACAAAGCGTGGAATGTAATTATTGATCAGAATATTGAATTTGATAAAAGAGTTTATCATCCTGCCGACAATATGATTAACAGCCTTATTTCATATGTCAATTCTCTTGTATATACAAAAACTCTGGCGGAAATTTATAAAACCCAACTTAATCCTACAATAAGCTATCTTCATCAGCCGGGTACAAGGCGATATTCTCTTGCACTTGATGTTTCGGAAATTTTCAAACCGCTGATTGCGGATCGTCTGATCTTTTCTTTGCTTAATCGAAAACAAATAACAGAAAGCAGTTTTGTAGAAGGACTTAACGGTTTGCAGCTTACCGAAAGAGCGTCACGAATAATTACATCTGAATTTGACGAGAAATTAAAGACAACTATTTTTCACAAAGAACTTAATAAAAATGTATCTTATCAATTCTTAATCAGACTTGAACTTTATAAACTGATAAAGCACATTATAGGAGAAAAAGAATATAAAGGCTTTGAAATGTGGTGGTAAATATTGTATGTAATTCTTGTATATGATATAATATGTGATGAAAAGGGCAGAAAAATACTTCCAAAGGTATTTAAGATTTGCAAAAAATATCTTGTACATATTCAAAACTCTGTTTTTGAAGGAAACTTAAGTAAAGCAAACTCACTTGCTTTGCAAAAAGAACTTGATGTTTATATCAGAAAAGACAAGGATTCGGTAATAATGTTTCATACCCGTGAAGAACGGTGGATGAATAAAGATTTTCTTGGAAAAACGGATGATAAAACATCAAATTTTTTGTAACGCTTTTATTGTCGACCTGACATAGCACAAAACCCCCGGCAGGTTGACAGAACCTAAAAATCAAGTAATCATCGGTATAGTTGCTTTTGGTATATTGAAATGACAGTAATATTTGATAAATATTTGGTATATCGACAAAACAGCACAGAAAAATGCCGATGATTACTTATCATTTTATCCCACGGCTATAAATCTATCCATATTGGATTTTAAATCAAATTTCTTTTAAATGCTCAAGTGCGGAAAATGACCTATAAATCTATCCATATTGGATTTTAAATAAATCCATTGATGCTAACTATTTGAACAGATGTTTACTATAAATCTATCCATATTGGATTTTAAATAAGAAATGATTGATTATTTTGTAAGAAATGAGCAGCTATAAATCTATCCATATTGGATTTTAAATCTGACAAAAACGGGTTACGTTAGAAGATTTTGCCGCTATAAATCTATCCATATTGGATTTTAAATACGCTGCAAACATTGATTGATATTCAACAGTATTTTCTATAAATCTATCCATATTGGATTTTAAATATCGAACTCGATTAAATCGAGAATGGCTCTGTTCTGCTATAAATCTATCCATATTGGATTTTAAATGGGACAAGTTGAGTACAATACAAAAACAAAGAAGAACTATAAATCTATCCATATTGGATTTTAAATTTTTATGATTTTGAAAATGATTACGGTGCATATGCGCTATAAATCTATCCATATTGGATTTTAAATCTGCTTTTTCTGTATCTGTAATAATAGTGATTGATTCTATAAATCTATCCATATTGGATTTTAAATAACGGTGAAAAATACGGCTTATATTATGTTAATACACTATAAATCTATCCATATTGGATTTTAAATTTTCATTCGCCTTTGGAATTATTGAACAACCGTTTTCTATAAATCTATCCATATTGGATTTTAAATATTAATGAGTTAGCGGGCAAAACGATTAACACGGCACTATAAATCTATCCATATTGGATTTTAAATAGTTCATCAAAAACAAAATCACATAAAAACGATATACTATAAATCTATCCATATTGGATTTTAAATCCTTGAAAAATTTTGTTAAGTAAAATAAATTCTTCGCTATAAATCTATCCATATTGGATTTTAAATATTGAGAATTATTCACTGATTGAAAACGGAAACGACTATAAATCTATCCATATTGGATTTTAAATCATTGTAATTTTGCAGTTGTTGCAACTAATCTGAATCTATAAATCTATCCATATTGGATTTTAAATTTTTCTGACTTCCCGTCACAGAATTATAAATTTAATCCTATAAATCTATCCATATTGGATTTTAAATGCTGATTTATATGTAGTGATTTTTATGCTGTTGATACTATAAATCTATCCATATTGGATTTTAAATTATACAGAATGCGAGTTAATTATACCATATTGCGGCTATAAATCTATCCATATTGGATTTTAAATGTATAAACTCGCAAGCCGTAGAGCTTGAAATAGTCCCTATAAATCTATCCATATTGGATTTTAAATACGGATTTGATTGATGTTCTTGCTACTGTGTGTGTCTATAAATCTATCCATATTGGATTTTAAATAGCCGCCACCTGTCGCCAGCGGCGATATAGAAATCCTATAAATCTATCCATATTGGATTTTAAATTACATCAGACAAAACAACATTACAATTAAGATTGAACTATAAATCTATCCATATTGGATTTTAAATTACATCAGACAAAACAACATTACAATTAAGATTGAACTATAAATCTATCCATATTGGATTTTAAATTACATCAGACAAAACAACATTACAA
>USQY01000046.1 GCA_900557045.1 uncultured Clostridium sp. | reverse complement strand
TAGAAATCTCTGATTAAATTATATACGAATCAAAACATAAATAATATATTTCCTAGGTCTACTTTGGGGGTACACTCTTAAGAAAATGCATACGAATTATAATAAACTCCCTAAGAAAGAAAGGGAGTTTTTTTGCTTTAAAATATGATAATATGATATAACATAGAAATCAATATAGAGATGTATAAAAGAAATATTAGTCTACTAGTGGTTGATTGTTAAAAAAATAGCAAAAAATTTATTGTAAAACTTTTGTCAAAATGATATAATAACAATATAAATAAGGAGGAGAATTGGAATGAAAAAATTATTTGTAATTATAGTGATGTGTTGTTTTATGTTTACTTTTGCTTCTTGTCGAAATGATGACGTAAAATTTGATGTTGTTGAAGAAAATCCATCTTTAATTAGTATGGCAGATGGAAGTAATATAAATAACATACTATTTGATGATAACGGATTAAAAATATATAAAGATTACGACGAAATGGTTAATGATTTTAATAGTAATGGAGTCATCATTGGGGATGAATCATTTTATGAAAAATATTGTGTAGATTTTTTTGATAAAAAATCTTTGGCAATACTTTATTCATGTGATCCTATGACAGTTTATAAATATACTTTTAAATCTTAAAATTGCTAATGAAGGTGAAGGCCTAACTGTGATAACACCAAGATTATTCATTATTGAAATTAATAAAAAAGATATAAAGGCATTTGATAAATTAAAATATAAAGTAAATTAATAAATATATTTTCTAACTTAAAAGGTGGTATGCTAAACTACTATATGATAATTTATTTAGCATTAAAGCAAATTATCAAAAAGTTGTGGGGCATAGTCTGCTAATTAAATTTAAAAGTGAAAGGGGAATAAATAAATGAAAAGATTAATTGCTGCTTTTATAAGTTTGATGTTAATAATATGTTTAACAGGGTGCACAAGTGATGTCCTAAACGAGCATAAAATACAAAAAATTAATGATTTAGATACATATGTAGATAGTAAAACAGAAGAACAATATAGTCAAATTAGCATTGATAATATAATTTTAATTCGTGATAATGGAAAAAAATCAATTAAAAATTCAAAAACAATAGATGAAGTAGATAATACTTTTACTAAAATAATTTCGGAAATGGAACGAATTAAGAGCTTAAACGAAGTTCAAAAAATAAAGAAAATTCATTATTATGTTGAAAAAACTATTATAATGAAATTTTTTATTATTTTACTAAATTATTTTGAATATTTTGTTTGTATTTATTAATACTATTATTAAATACAAACTTTTTATTTTGTATTTTTTATATAAAATTTACAAGGAGGAAAACAATGAAAAAAATAATTTTGACAATTTCATTCATTTTTATAGGTCTGCTTTTCTCATTTTCATGTGTCTTAGCTGCAAATGACGGTAAAACTGTTGTTAATGATATAAGAAATACTGTTGGAGGTGCAGAAAACGCTGTACAAGACGCAGCAGAAAATGTTACTGGTGCCGTAAAAAATGGTGTTAATACAATAGAAAACAAAGCAGAAAATGCTGGAAATGACATGAAAAACATAGGAAATAATATGAAAGATACAGACAAAGCAAAAACTGAAAATGATTATAATGCAACAAGAACAGCAACAGAAACAACTACAAACAATACAAATAATGGATTAACAAAAGATATGTGGACTTGGATAATAGTAGCTATTATAGCAATAGTAATAATAGCCCTTATCTGGTATTACGCAAGCAGAAACAATCATTAATATCAAATATTAAGCAGAAACAACCACTAATATCAAATATTAATATGTAATATCAATAAAATTAATGAAAAAAATTCAGTAGTGTTATGTACCCATAACACAATATTTTTTATAGGTACATAACACTACTGAATTTTCAGCTAATTACAAAAGAAACAACTTTCTTTATCTACATCTAGCATTTTTTATAACTATATGTTATAATTCAATAAAACATAAAGAAAGGTAAAAAATTATGAACAAACTTATTGCCAAAAATCCAATTGCAAAACACAATTATAACATAGAAGATACTATAGAAGCAGGAATTGTTCTTACTGGTACTGAAATAAAATCAATAAGACAAGGAAAAGTAAATTTAAAAGAAAGCTATGCCGGAATTAATAATGGTGAAGTATACATATACTCTATGCATATCAGCCCATATGAGCATGGAAACATATTTAATAAAGATCCATTACGTGATAGAAAATTATTATTATCAAAACAAGAAATAAATAAATTAATTGGAAAAATACAAACTAAAGGTTATACACTTGTTCCTATTAGTTTATATTTTAAAGGAAGTTTAGTTAAAGTTGAACTAGGTATTGGAAAAGGTAAAAAACTTTATGATAAACGTGAAGATTTAGCAAAAAAAGATGCTCAGAAAAAAATTTTACAAGCACTTAAATCATAGATAAAAAAAACATTTTCTATTTCAAATTTTTAAGTATTAATATTAAAATTTTATACTGTAGAGTGGATTAAAATCAAAACTGTCTAATCTTAGAATTTTATATATGTGCTATAAATTTCTAAGATTAGACAATTTTGATTTTACCCGATTGATTGTAAACTAACAAATTTTATAATGAATCTATTACAATGAAGCTATTATATTAAGTTCCTGAATTAAATTTTTATATTTAATAAAAAATATATCTTTTTCTTTAATATTTGCCGTATTATTCATTTCTTTTATTATTACAGAAGCATTACTAATATTTACTGCCTTTCCCGCATATTCATCCTTTTTATCAGATATATTAGAAAAACTCTTTTTTAGACCACTTAAAGAATTTTGAAATTCATCCCATTTTTCCGAATCTGCATTTTTATAGCAAAGTAATAAATTATATTTAGTATATAGAACATTCTTAGGTCTTTTATCATCTGTATAAATATCTACAAATTTTGGCAAATATTCATATAACGCAATTGCATTATTTAAAGTTTCTTCTTTATTTGAATTTTTTATAGAAGATGCAAGTAGATCTATTTTTTCGTCAAAACCATCTAACATTTCTTCTGGTATTCCTGCTTTTTTTAAATCATTTGATACTGTAATCCATGTTGTATATAAATTTTCAATTTTACTTTTTAATTCATTCCAATTTATATCTGCTGTTTGTTTACCTAAAGTACTATTATCTTGCATTGAAAAAACTTTGCTTGAAGATTTACTGTTTTCTTGACTTTTACTAGTTCCTTCTGAATTACCTTCTTTTTTATCTTTTTCCTTACTACTACTGCTTCCGCTGGCATTTTCTTCTGTATTTCTATCTTCACTTGTTTGTTTTCCAGTTTCTGTTTCATTGCTTTCATTTCCTTTTGCAATGCTTTCTCCTTCTTGTTCTACTACTTTGTATCTAACATAATCTATATCATTTAATTTGTTTATAATATTTACCAGTTCATTATCAATATATGATATTTCTGCATTCAATTTTCCCTTTAAGTTTTTTTCTTCTTTTTGTGAATTTTTGCACCCACTTAAAGTAAATATCATCACTAATATAAATATGATAATTCCATTAATCTTTAATATTTTTTTCAAAATATCACCTCTTGATTTTATTTTGCCCTAAAAATTTCCTTTTATTCCTATGCATATATTTTTTCAAAAATATAATACTACTAATAAAATCATTATATAACATTAAAAATATTTCCAATTGTTTTTGATATATTCAATTGTATTTGCATTTTATGTTATGAAAGGAAGTTATTATGCAAGTTGTAGTACGTTTGTACAGTACATTATCAGGTGAAATTAAAAGATTTTTAAGTCAATTTTATGGAAATTCAAATTTTAATTTAATAAATGTTTCTGAGCAATGTAAAGAATGGGAACATGGATATCCTAATCCAATAGAAATTGTAGATATAATTGGTGCCTATATAGAAAACATTGAAGATTTCAATTTAAGTATGTGGATAAGTATTGATAGTGGTGTTTTTATAAAAGTTACTACTGATAATGCAGATGAATTAATTAGATATTTGTATGAACGTTTTCCATATTAGGACAGAAAAACAAGCTAATCTAATTACTTTATATTAGCTTGTTTTTTATTTTATAATAATTTATTTTTCTTCTTGAGCAGCTCCGCATTTTGGACAAAATTTTGCTGACATACTTATTTCAGAAGCACATTTTTTACATACACATAAATTTTTTAGTGCTAGCATTTCTGTTTTCATATCTTCAATTTCCTTTGCATATGCATCTATTTTAGAACATTCTTCTAATAATTCGCTTTTTATATCAATGTTTTCTTCCCTAATATGTTTTTCATATACCTTTTTTCCTATTTCTGCATATAATTTTTCTACTTTACTTTTATCCTCATTAATTAAAGACTTTAATTTCATTTCTCTTGTTATTTTGTTTGTTTTCTCAGCTGTGTTTTTATATGTCTCGCTTGCTTTTTTACTTAAATCATCAAAAAATCCCATAATATACCTCCATACTCATTACTAATATTATGATTATTTGTTTTAAAATTATTCATATTTTTATTGTTTCATTAATATTAAGTTTTCTATTTTTATTCCGCCTTTCTCTCTCGAGTCATTAATATATTAACAGCTTCTTTGGGATTTAAACCATTATATAAAATTTCATAAACTGTGTTTGTTATTGGCATCTCAATATTATATTTTTTTCCAAGTGCATAAGCAACATCAATATTATCTATACTTTCTATTGTCATACCCACTTCTTTTTTAGTTTCTTCTAAAGATTTTCCGGCTCCTATTAATTTACCTGCTTTTCTGTTTCTACTATGTTCACTTAAA
This sequence comes from uncultured Clostridium sp., assembly GCA_900557045.1. Classification (GTDB taxonomy): domain Bacteria; phylum Bacillota; class Clostridia; order TANB77; family CAG-508; genus CAG-492. The sequence continues at coordinate 9,197 of USQY01000046.1, read as the reverse complement.
CATGTTACAAGCAAATCACCTAACCCACTTAATCCGTAAAAAGTATCTTTAGAACCACCCATTGCAACACCTAATCTTGCAAGTTCTCCTAATCCTCTTGTAAGCAAAGCTGCAAAAGAGTTGTCTCCAAGTCCTATTTCTGTTGCAATACCTGCGCAAAATGCCATAATATTTTTTAGTGCTCCCCCTACTTCTACTCCTTTGATATCTTTAGATGTATATATTCTCATTTTGTCACACATAAAAATATCTTGCATTAAACTTAATAATTCATCATCTTTAGATGCAGCAACTAATACTGTTGGAACTCCTATTGAAACTTCTTCTGCATGACTAGGACCAGATAATACACCTATTCTTGCATTTGGTATTTCTTGTTTTATTACATCATCTAATGTTGATAGTGAGTCTTTTTCAAAACCTTTTGAGCATATTATTATTGGCTGATTTTCAATATATTGCTTATACTCTTTAACTATATTTCTTGTAAATTTTGATGGCGTTACATGTAATATAAAATCTGAACCTTTTATTGCTTCTTCATATTTTAATGTACAAGTGATATTGTCAGGAATTATAATATTAGGTAAAAATTTACACTTTTTTTCTTTATTTATTAAATCTGCTTCTTCTTGTGCAAAAGACCAAATTTTTACTTCATTTCCTAATTTTGCTAGATGCATCGCTAATGCTACACCCCAACTACCACTTCCTATTATTGCTATTTTTTTCATTTGCATCATCCTTTCATATTATTTAAAACTTAGTCTATTTTCTGTACCATTATATATTCTTTTTAAATTAGATCTATGATTAAATATTACTAATACTGCCATAGCTATTCCAAAAATTATATAATTATAACCATTTGCAATATAGTTTTCTGTAATAAATATTGTTAATACAGGAAATAAAACTGCTGCCATTATTGAACCTAATGATACCATTCTTGTAAGTGCCATTACTGCTAAAGCAAATACTAAACATATAACTCCTATTAATGGATTTGACATTAATAAAACTCCTAGTGCTGTTGCAACGCCTTTTCCTCCTTTAAATCCAAAGAACATTGGAAATGTGTGCCCTAGTACTACAAAAAATCCTGCTATCTGAACTAGAATTGCAACATTTATTCCTTCCACAATATTACCTATTAAATATTTAGCTATTAATATTGCAACTATTCCTTTTAAAATATCTAAAACTAAAGTTAAAGCAGCTGCTCCTTTTCCTACACTTCTTAACATATTTGTAGTTCCTGCGTTTCCACTTCCTTTTTCCCTAACATCAAAACCTGCTATTTTTTTACTTAAAATTATAGAAAAATTTACACTTCCTATTGCATATGCAATTACTGCCATTAATATGTATGTAGCTATCATATTTATTCCTCCTTTTTTTTTGGTTATATAACCTTATTTTTATGTTTTAGTTATACATCCTTTTTTTCTCTAACAATCATTCTTATAGGTGTTCCTGCAAGAACAAATTCTTTTCTTAATTGATTTATTAAATACCTCTCATAAGAAAAATGAAATAACTGTTTATCATTTACAAATACAACAAATGTTGGTGGTTTTGTGCTTGCTTGAGTCATATAAAATATTTTTAACCTTTTACCTTTATCTGTAGGTGGCTGAACTATTGCTATTGCTTCATTTAGTACCTGATTTAATACAGATGTTGGTATTCTCATTGCATTTTGGTTTGCTACATTATTTATTAGTTCATACATTTTGTTAACTCTTTGTCCTGTTTTTGCTGATATAAATATTATAGGAGCATATGATAAATATGGAAGTTTTTCATAAATTTCCTTTTTGTATTTTTCAACTGTATTATTATCTTTTTCATATTCATCCCATTTATTTACAGCTATAATAATTCCTTTTCCTGCTTCATGAGCTTCACCTGCAATTTTACCATCTTGTTCTGTTATTCCTTCATTTGCATCTATCATTAATATACATACATCAGCTCTCTCTACTGCAAGCAATGTTCTCATAACACTGTATTTTTCTAGATTTTCTGTAACTTTGCTTTTTCTTCTAATTCCTGCAGTATCTATAAAAACATATTTTCCAAATTCATTTTCAAATTCAGAATCTATTGCATCACGAGTTGTTCCTGCTATATTACTTACTATTACTCTATTTTCTCCCAAAATTTTATTTACTAATGATGATTTACCTACATTTGGTTTTCCTATAATTGCAACTTTTACAATTGTATCATCATCATTTTCAATATTATCTTTAGGAAGTTCTTCGTATATAGCATCCAATACATCACCTATTCCTATAGCATTTACAGCTGATACTGGATATGGATCTCCTAACCCTAAGTTATAGAATTCATATATGTCATCTGAAGTTTTTCCAAAATTATCTGCTTTGTTACACATTAATACAATTGGTTTTTTAGATTTTTTTAACATTAAAGCTATTTCTTTATCAGCCTCTGTTATACCTTGTTTAAAATCTGTTACAAATACTATTACATCTGCTATGCTAATCGCTATATCAGCTTGAGTACGCATTTGCGATATTATAACATCTTCTGATTCTGGCTCTATTCCACCTGTATCTATTAAAGTAAAATCTATACCTCTCCAATTTGCTTCTGCATATATTCTATCTCTGGTAACACCTGGTGTATCTTCTACTATAGATATTCTTTTCCCTACTATATAATTAAAAAAAGTAGATTTTCCTACATTTGGTCTACCTACTATTGCTACTGTTGGTTTTCCCATTTTTTTCACCTCTTTTATGTGTTCTATTTTATACTATTTTTATACTTTAGTCAAATATTTTTTATGTTGACATAATTTAAAACGTGTAGTATAATGTAAATATCTCTTTTGAGAAATTTTATTATATATGGAGGTAAGCCTTATGGATAATTTATCAAAGGCTAAACAACAAGCTTTAGCACGGGATATCCGTTCCATTATTGAACCAAGCGGAGTAAATTTAGAAACATTCAAATTTACTTTTCATGAATTACAAGAACATATAAAAAAATCCACTGGTATATTAATAAAAAATTTTTGTCAATTATGTGAAATTCTACAATCGCATTATAGTCAAAACACATTTACTCGCTTAATTTCGCATATAAAACCTGCAGTTGTCATAGACTGTTCCATTTGTCATCTTCCAAATGATGAGCTCAAAAAAATTTTTTATGAAAATGATTGTGAAAATATAATTACTTCGCTTTCTTTTCAAGAAATTTTAAATCTAGCAAATTCTGAAAAAGTTACTTATGATGTTACTAACGCTAGATTTCTAGCTAAAGCAATTTTAGAAGATACAACTTCAAAATATTGCAAAACTGTAATGTTGGAAGAAGAAAAGTCAACTTATGTGGACACCCATCTTCTTGACTACTGTGTAGCAACTGGTTATGGATTATACACATTCGATTATTCCTTAGGATTACGGGCGAAAGTTAGAAATATCAATGTTAAAATTTTTAACAATATTGAATTTTCCAAGGGTTTACAGTATATTCCTAAAGAAAACGGTATGCCAATTCTTCTTTCAGAGGATTTACTTTGTAAAATTCCTATTGAAACTGTTATTTCATACGCAAAACAAATCGGTGCAGGAAAATTATTATTAACATATCAATTTATAGAGCAACTTGAAAAAATGAGTAAAATTCAGCAAGTAAGAGAATATATTTATATGTTTATATCAAATAATTTTTGTATATATATAAATAAAGAGCAATCTGAAAACTTATTAAGTATTTGTAATAAATATAATCCTATTATTTTGTCGTCTTCTGCTATCAAGTGCTTCAATTATAAGTGTTTAGGCTATAATTATAAAATGCTCTATAGTGATTCTTACATTACTAAAAATAATTCATTACAAATAGAAAATAACAAAACATTGACAACTATAGGTATAATAGAGAAAAATGAATCTGTAACAGATATTGTAACAACAGATAATGATGCAAAGAAAAAAACAGAAAAGGTAGAAATTGTAGAAGAAGATAGTCCTCAAAAACAAAGTCGTAATCCATCATCAGTACTTAATTCTGTTCCAATGATTCTTCCACATTTTTCTATCCAAAAACACAGCATCTCATTCCGTAACATTTCTCTTACTGAAAAAATATGGATTTTAGATTCAAATGATTCTGAAATTTTTACTGTAAAAGGAAAACACATACCAATATATAAGGATTATACTATAATTCACGCAATAAACCATCTTAACAAAAAATATAGTATTACTGCTTATAAGGTTAAGTCAAATTATAAAGGAATTGCGATATTCTGCAAAAACTTTTCTGAAAGCGAAATTAAAGATTTAGGTAAATATGCAAAATTTGCAGAAAGGCTTATACTTTCAACTTAAAAACAATAAAAAATAACACAATTGATTAATTGTGTTATTTTTTATTGTTCAGCTTCATTTACTGAAATTACTTGTTCTCCATTATAGTATCCGCAACTTGGGCAAGCTCTATGTTGCATCATTGCTTCATGACAATGTGGGCATTCTACTAAGTTTTTAGTTTTTAATTGCCAAGTTGATCTTTTTAAATGTGTTCTTGCTTTTGACCATCTTCTTTTTGGTTGTGCCATTTTTACTCCCTCCTTATGTTATCTAGAATTGTGTATATCTATTTTTATTAATTTATACCAATTTTAATGTCACTTTAAAATTATACTAGTATTTACTAATTTTGTCAATAGTTGGATTTAAATTTTCAAAAAAAAGTATTGACATAGTTGGATTTAAATTTTCAAAAAAGTGAATACAGTGAAGTGAAAAATTCAATACTTATTGCAATTGCATTCATATATTCAAAATTTTAATATAGAAAATTATAAGCAAAGCACTTAGCATTAAACAAATTATGATTGCTGCAACAATATTTAGATAAATATTGTTATACTGCATATCAACAACTGTTATTTTATTGCATATAATAACAAAGGAGGTAATTTTTATGTGTGGAATAACAGGTTTTGTAAGTTTAACAAAAGATATTTCTAATATGAAGGAAGTTATAAAAAACATGAATGAAAAAATAAAAAAACGTGGTCCTGATGAAGATGGATATTATTTTGAAAAACATATAGTACTTGGACACAAACGTTTAATTGTTGTAGATCCAACAGGTGGTAAACAACCAATGACATTTGTGCATAATAATTGTACATATACAATTGTCTACAATGGTCAACTTTACAATACATCTGAATTGCGTGATGAATTAATTGAAAATGGTTTTACTTTTGAAAGTTATTCAGATACTGAAGTTCTTCTTAAAAGCTTTGTGTTCTGGGGATATGATATTGTAAAAAAATTAAATGGAATTTATGGTTTCGCTATATGGAATAGTTCAAAACAAGAGTTGTTTTTTGCACGAGATCATTTTGGTGTAAAACCTTTTTATTATACTATTCAAGATAATACATTAATTTTTTCATCTGAAATAAAAGCAATTTTAGAATTTCCAGGAGTTGAAGCCAAACTTGATGAACAAGGAATTTCCGAATTATTTGGACTAGGACCTGCTCATACACCAGGCGTTGTTGCTTTTAAAAATATTTTTGAATTAAAACCTGGACATTTTGGTATTTACAACTCAAATGGTGTTCATTTGGAAAAATACTGGCGGTTTAGTTAGTAAACCACACAATGATAGCCTAAAAACTACTTGTGAAAAAACTAGATTTCTATTGGAAGATTCTATTAAAAGACAATTAGTTTCAGATGTTCCTATATGTACATTTTTATCAGGTGGATTAGATTCAAGTATTATAACATTATATGCTGCTAATTATTACAAGGATAAAAATCTAGGTCCCTTACCAACTTATTCTGTAGATTACAAGGATAATGATAAAAATTTTGTTAAAACTGATTTTCAGCCAAATTCTGACAATTACTATATAGACATAATGAAAGAGAAACTAAAAACTAAACATAATGTTGTCATGCTAGATACTCCTGAACTTGCAAAAGCTTTAGAAGATGCTATGATTGCAAGAGATTTACCTGGTATGGCAGATGTTGACTCTTCCCTACTTCTATTTTGTGAAAAAGTAAAACCTTTTGCAACTGTATCTTTAACAGGAGAATGTTCTGATGAGATTTTTGGTGGATATCCTTGGTTCTTTAGAGAAGATGCTTTAAACAGTGGAACTTTCCCTTGGTCTATTGCTTTAGATGAAAGGCAAAAATTATTAAACAATAATATTAGTTCCAAAATAAATCTAAAGAAATATATAGATTATAGATATTATGAAAGTTTAGGTGAAGTTGAAATTATTGATGAAGATTCAATGGAAACAGCCCAAAAACGAAAAATATCTCATTTAACTCTAAATTGGTTTATGCAAACCTTATTAGACCGTTCAGACAGAATGGCTATGTATAATGGTTTCGAGCTTCGTGTACCATTTTGTGATTATCGTTTAGCTGAATATGTATGGAATATTCCATGGGAAATGAAAGCATTAAACGGTCGTGAAAAAGGTCTACTTCGCTATATTATGAAAGATTTACTTCCTGAAGAAATTGTAAATAGAAAGAAAAGCCCTTATCCTAAAACATGGAATCCTACTTATTTATATGTTGTTAAACAAATGCTTACTAAAATTATGACAGATAAAAATGCGCCAATTAATAATTTATTAAATAGAGAATATATTTTAGAAATATTAGCTACAGATGGCAAAGCGTTTACTAGACCTTGGTTTGGGCAACTTATGACAGGTCCACAATTAATGGCTTATTTGTGTCAAGTTAATATGTGGCTTGAAAAATATCAACCTAAAATTGAATTATAAGTATAAAGTGAAGTTACAAATTGTAACTTCACTTTTGTTATTTTTAAATCATAAACCATCAAAAAAATGATGAAAGTTTATATCCTTTCATCATTTTTCTATTTATAAAATTATCATGTATTAGTTACAACAACCTCTACCACATCCACAACCACAATTTGTGAATAATAATAAGAATACTATTATAAAGAACAATATTTCGCTGTTGCATCCGTCTCCACCGAATAATCCACCTAAAAATCCATTGTTTCCACAACCACAATTATTTCCACAACCACATCCGCAGTTTCTTCCTTCTTCTGGCATTTTCATTACCTCCTTTTTTATTTTATATGATATAGTATGCAAATTCTGAAAAATGTGTTACAATTTTAAGAAAATACACTAAATTAAAGGAATGATAAAAAATGAAAAAGAATATAGAATTACTATCTCCTGTTCGGAGATTTTGAATGTTTAAAAGCAGCTGTCCAAAGTGGAGCTAACTGTGTTTATTTTGGTAGTAGTCTATTTAATGCTAGAGCTTCGGCTAATAACTTTAGTAATGAAGAGCTAAAAAGAGCTATTGAATATGCAAAAATCAGAAATGTAAAAACAAATTTAACCTTAAATATTTTAATAAAAAATAATGAGTTTAATGATGCCATAAATATTGCTAAAAAGGCTTATGAATATGGAATTGATGCTATTATTGTTCAAGATTTAGGATTAGCAAAAAAATTAATTGAACTGTTTCCTGATTTACCTATTCATGCAAGTACTCAAATGACTATTCACAGCTTAGATGGTGTATTAGAAGCTGAAAGATTAGGTTTTAAACGTGTTGTACTTTCTAGGGAATTAACAATAGATGAAATTAAATATATTTGTGATAATTCAAATATTGAAATTGAAGTATTTATTCATGGTGCTTTATGTATCTGTTATTCAGGACAATGTTTATTATCTAGCATGATTGGAGCTCGTTCTGGGAATCGCGGTAAATGTGCTCAACCTTGTAGACTCCCTTATCAATTAATTAAAAATTCTGAAATTATTGATACAGGTCATCTTTTAAGTCCTAAAGACCTATGTTCACTTGAATTACTTCCTACTCTTGTTAATCTTGGAATTACATGTTTTAAAATCGAAGGAAGATTGAAAAATTCAGAGTATGTTTCAACTGTAACTAGAATTTATAGAAAATATATTGATTTAGCACTATCTGATAAGCCTTATATAATTGATGAAAAAGACAAGAAGGATTTATTACAAGTATTTAATCGTGGTGGATTTTCTAAAGGATATTTAGAATCTAAGCCTAACCAACAATTTGTATGCAAAGACAAACCTAATAATGCTGGAATTTTTATAGGAAATGTCTATAATTTTAATCAAAATAAAGGATATATCACCCTAAAATTGCAAGATAATATATCTATTGGAGATACTGTTAGTCTTGAAAACGAAAAAGGTTCTTATACTGTTTCTGAATTAATTAATAACAATCAAAACATACCTTTTGCTAAATCTGGAAATATAGTTAAAATTGGTAGAATTAAAGGAAATATTTCCGTTGGTGACAAAATCTTTAAAATGAGTTCTAAAGATTTATGTAATTTGTCTAATGAGTATGTGAATAATGAAAAAATTAAAACTGTTATTAATTCTAAAATTATTGTTCAAAAAAATACACCTATTAGTATGCAAATTTATACTGATTATATTGATTCAGATACTATATATAACAATATTGATTTTACATTAACATCTGATTTGATTCCTGTTGATTCAATCAATTCTCCTATTACTACTGAAAGAATTGTTGAACAAATTAATAAACTTGGTGGTAAACCTTTTGAATTTGGAAAAATTGATGTTAGTTTAGGTGAAAATTTATATATTCCTAGTATCAGTAAATTAAATCAACTACGTAGGGATTGCATTTCTAAACTCGAAAATATTTTATTAGAAAGAATTCATAGAAAATGCATCATTGACATAGATACTAAATTTGAAAGTTACAAAAGTGGTAAATCTGATAAGGTTTCCGAAAATTTCACTTTAAAAACTATTAGGGATACCAATGTTTCAAGCAATGAAATTATAAAATCTTACAAAGGAATATCTATTTTATTAAATACTTTAACAATAAATGAAAATTATTCTAATGTGATTACCAACAACTACTATTTGGACAGCAGCTGTGCCACTGGATTTGGTACAGAAGGCACCAATCGAAAAGGAACCGCTACTGCGAAATCAACAGAAGCATTTGCAAACGGCGAAGTTTGCTACCTTTTGAACGGCGATCAAACGGATATCCACTTCTATCAGGAAATCGGAACTGATGCATACCCGACTCTGGATGCATCTAGAGGTACTGTTTATA
>USQY01000045.1 GCA_900557045.1 uncultured Clostridium sp. | reverse complement strand
ACAACCTACTACCATACTAAGCGCAACGGCTGCACCCATAGTTTTTTTCATTTCTTTACTTTCCATAAATCTACCCCCTTTTTATAATTTTTATTTAAATTTATTTTGATTTTTGTGTTCCATTGTTATCAATTATGTAGTTATCTTTGTAAATCAAGTCTGATACAGTTACAACTTTAAATCCGTTTGATTCTAAATTTGTCAAAATTTTATCTAAACTATCTGCTGTGTGTTTTGTTCCGTTATGTGATAAAATTATATCTCCGTTTTTTACTTTTCCATTTAGTCTTGCCCACATTTCATCTGCTGTTAAACCTTTATAATCTAGGGTATCTAAGCTCCATTGAATTGCAATATGATTTTGATTTTGTGCTGCTTGTATAACAGTATTATTATATTCTCCATATGGACCTCGATATAATGTTGTTTTTTTGCCTGTTATTGCCTCAATTTTATCTGAACATAGTTTTACTTCTTTTTCATTTTCTTCTATATTTAAATTATTTACATGTTTATGACCATCTGAATGGTTTGCTATTTCATGACCTGCCTCTGATATTTTTTTTACTGCATCTGGATATTTGTCTACCCAATCTCCTACCATGAAAAATGTTATATGCGTATTATGTTTTGAAAGTGTAGCTAGTATTTGATCTATGTCATCTGCATTCCATGCACAGTTCATTGTAAAGGCTATTTTAGGTTCATTGGTGTCTACATTATATATTGGTAATTTTTTTGCTTGTGACATTGTTTGAATTATTTCTCCCGATTTGTTTGTAAAAGTGGCTGCTACAAAAAATAATACAATTACTGTGCTTAAGGCTACTAAGTATGAATATATTTTTTGTTTGTTGAATACTATAAACATAATTTTAAACCTCCTAAATTAAGCTATTTAAGTGTATGCTTAATTTAGGAGGTTTATGTTTTTTATTTTAGTTCTTTTGTCCTTCCAAATATTGTGTAATCTTCTCTATATAAAGTTTGTCCTTTGGGGCATTTCTTTTTTTCTTAAATTCAAGTATCCTTTTTAATTCTTCTACTTTATATCCGTCTATTTCTTGTGCGGTAAATTCTTCTTTAGGATTAGGAATAATTTCAATAATATCTGATATTTGATAAAAGCCACATTCATTTTTATCTTTCTCATCAAGATTATATTTTTCTTTCAATTTAGCAAATAGTTCATTTGATACACATAAGTCTAAATCAGAAGTTGTTTCTTTTATTCCAAACATAACTAAGCTACCTCCACCTAAAATATAATATTCATCTTTAGGAATATTTAAGCTTTCTACTAGTTTTAATAATTCTTCTTTGTTCATAATATCCTCCACTTATCTACTTTTCCAAATTTATAATTTTTGTTGCAACTTTTTCTATAAATTTTTCATCGTGTTCTACAAAAATAATAGTAGGATTACAATTTAAAATCACATCTTCTATTTGTTCTCTTGTTAATATATCTATATAATTCAAAGGCTCATCCCATATATAAATATTGGCTTGTTCTGAAATACTTTTTGCAATTAGCACTTTTTTCTTTTGACCTTCGCTCATATCTTGAATATTAGTATCAAAATCAGATTGTAATAATCCCATTTTTACTAACATTGCTTTAAAAATACCTTCATCTATTTGGTTTATCTGTGCAAACGATTTTAAAGTTCCTTTTAAATCTTCTGTACTCTGAGATACATAGGATATTTTTAGGTCATTCGCAACTTTTAACTCTCCATTATACTGTAATTCTTCTCCTAATATAAGTTTTAATATACTTGATTTTCCTATTCCATTTTTTCCTATTATTGCAACTCTATCTCCATTATTTACCTCAAAAGATATAGGCTTAAATATTTCTTTATCATTATATTTTACTTGTAGATTATTTGCTAAAACTAATGAATTTTTATTACATATTAATGGAATCATTTTCAATCTATCATTTCTATCAACATTTTTCAATAAATTAGTCTTCTCATCTATTGATTTTTGAATTTTTTGTTCCATAACCTTTGAACTTTTCATCATTTTAGATGCCTTATGTCCTACATATCCTTTATCTATTGTAGTTTCTGAATTATATTTTTTACTCTTGCCTTTTTCAGCTTCATTTGACCATCTTGCAGAATTTTTAGAAGCTATTTCAAGTCTATTAATATCCTTTTGTAATCTTTCATTTTGTTTAATTTCAAAATTATCTACCCTATCTTTATTTTCTTTCCACGATGAAAAATTGCCTTGTTGTATTTCTATATTAGAATTATTTATAGCAATTATATGATTAACAACTTTATCTAAAAAATTTCTGTCATGAGAAACTAATATAAAACCTTTTTTCTTTTCTAAATAATCAACTAAATTATTTCGTGTTTCAATATCTAAATGATTTGTGGGCTCATCTATAAGTAAAAAATTATTACCTTTTAAGAATAAACTTATTAGAAGGATTTTTACTTGCTCTCCACCACTTAATAATTTAAAACTTCTATATAATATTTCTGTTTCATTATTAAGTAAATTTAATTCTTTCATAATTTCCCAATCTTCAGCATTGGGTGCAATTTCATTTACAATTTCTATTGCCATTCTTTCTTTATTTGTTACCTCAAATGGAAAATAATCAATATCAACATTTTTTGATATTGTTCCTGTATATTCATACTTTCCCTGTAATAACTTTAACAATGTTGTTTTACCTTTTCCATTTCTTCCTATTAACCCCAATTTCCAGTCAGTGTCTATATTAAATGAAACATCTTCAAATATATTATTACAGATTCCATCATAACCAAACGTTAAATTATTTACACTTATTAACGACATTGCTCCTCCTATCTATATAAATTTTAAATCCTCCGCCAAATCCTCATATTTCTTTATTTCTTTTAATTTATTTAAAAATTCCTCTCTTTTCTCTGCTCTGTTCATTTCTATAACTCTTTTCTTAAACATATTTTATTTATATTAAAACCTTCGTTTTCATATAAATCAATAGCATTACTATTATCTTTGCATACTGATAATTCTATATATGCAGCTTCCTTTTTCTTAGCCCAATTATAAAATTCATTCATTAGTTTTTTCGCAATTCCATTGCCTCTATATTCTTGCTTTACAAATAATGCATCTAATTGAGCTACTATTTTGTTTAAAAGTGTACCATTATCTTGAATATATCCATAAATATAACCTAAAATTGTATCATTTTGTTTTGCTACTAAAATACACATATCTTTATTTTCTGTATATTTTTCATAGAAATTTTTTACTTTATATTTTTCATTTATATTGTTATCATAATTTTTTCTTTCATCTTGTATCAAGCATGTAAGCATATTATTTATTTCATTTGTATCGTTAAAATTTGCTTTACTAATTATAAAATTCATTTTATAGACCTCCAACATATGGATTTTTATATTATATTTCTTACTAACTCTTTTATTTTAAGCTTAGAATATTTCCAATAATAATCATTTGATTCTTCTGTTGACATTTCTGCAATTGGTTTATCATATCCAATTGGTACAACGACTTGATTTAATGGATATGAAAATTGTTTTAAAATAACATTGTCTTTTGACATGTATACATATGGTATTTCAATTATCTCTTGAAAAATTTCATTATTTTTTCCTATTACACAATATGCTCGAGGAAATATAATTTTTTCACCTTCAGATAAATATTTTTCATATAATATCTTATTCAGATATTCTTTTACGTTTTCTATCATCTTTCCTTTCAAAATAATTCCATCATCAATTCCTATAAAATAATCATAATTCTCATTACTAAAGTAGTTTTTAACCGTTTCTGCTTTTACTCTAGCTCTGTTCGCTATATTTCCAACTTCTTTATTATCTGGTCCATTGTAATTGATATCATTTAAAGACAATATTTGAAAATTTTCGTTAGTAATACCAGCTTTTCTTAATAAACAACTGATAATCTTAAATTTGTCCCTATTTGTTGTTGCTATAAGTATTTTTTTCATTTTTTACTCCTCGTATTTCATGTTATATCACTGTATATTCACATTTAGTCAAATACAATATTCAAAAAGTTTATGCCATAAATTTATTATAACTCATCCATTTTTTTAATATTTTCTAATCATAAATACATCTATTTTATCTGCTCTAAGTTTATTAATTTCCTTTTCCTAAAAGTCATTTTTAATAAACAAGGCGAGGTTATAGCCAACTCTTTCCCATTATATTCAAGATTTAATCCTTCATTCACTTTGCAATGACTTAACAAATAAAATTTAATTGAACCACCATGACTTATGACGGCTATTCTTTTTCCTTTATATTCTTCAAGTATTTCATTTATAAATTCATTCATCCTTTTATTTGTATCATTTGCACTTTTTCCATCACGGGTTTTGAATTCTGGAAAAGCCAACTGTTCACGAGATGGGTCCATAGTTGCTTTGTCATTCATAAATTTTACTAAATCCTCTATATTTTCCAGTTTTCTTTCACATAATCTTTTATCCAAGTTATATTGTAAATTGTTTTCATTTGCAATATATTTAGCTGTTTGTTTAGCTCTAGTATAACTGCTACACCAAATTGTATCTATACTTTTCAATTCATCAGTTTTACTTAATTTTTTTGAATCTCGTTCACCTTCAATTGATAATGTTTCTTTTTCATTTATTTCCTGCATGGTTTCATCTGTATTTCTAATTCCATCTTCATCAATAGTTTCAGCGTGTCTAATTAAATAAATTATAGTATCCTCCATCCTTTATAACTCCTATTCTTATTTCACATTTTGAATTATATCAGTAAGATATTGTTAGTTGCTATTTTATTTTTTTAACTACTTATTTTTTCATCATATATTCCTCAATCAAAGGTATTCTAGCTTTATCCTTTTCCCTATTACTTTCTTTTAGAAATTCATAATATTTTTCAATACTTTGTAAATTGTAATCTCCAATTTTTTCTATTTTCCAAGGTTCTTTTGTGTCAAGAACACATTCTACTTTATCATTCACTATATACCAACCATTTTCTTTTTCAATTAAGGTATAATTTTCTTTTAGTTCTTGTAAACCTTTTTCAGTGACTGCAATATCTAAGTCTCCAGCATCTGGATATATTCCGCGAATAACTAATGCTCCACTGGATAAAATCCAAAATTCATCTCTATCTATTTTCAAACTTTTAACTAATTTAATTAATTCTTCTTTATTCATTCTTTTTTCCATGATTATATTCACCTCATTACTTATTATATTTTACTTTTATAATAACTATCTGCCAAATAAATAGCTCCTAAAGGGTTGTGTGCAAGAGCTCTATCCTTAACAGCCAGTACTGTAACCGGAGCTTTTGAATATTTAAAGAATAATGTATCATGCCCTACACATAAACCTAATACTATATTAAATTCTGTCTTTTCTTTATTTAAAAATTCAGCCTGTGCAATTGGGTTACACATTGGAACATCACAATCGTTTATTCCTATATTTTTTCTATTTACATTGCCTACTTTACATATAATTGATTCTACTTCAAATCCGTGTTTTCTTAATATTTGTGCAAATATACTCGCTTCTTTTGAAAGTCCTACACAAAAAGCTAAACCTATTTTTTTATATTTCATTTTATTACAAAAATCAATAATTTCTTTTACTCTTGGCTTAGTTCCATAATTGTCCATTACAACTTCAGCAGATGCTTTAGCAATATTATAGTTTTCTTTATCATTATAAACTTTTGATATTTCCTCTAATTCTTTTTTCTCATTTTTTGTTGGGCAATTTTGTGGAGCTTTTTCCATTTCATTTTTATGACATGAGTGTTTTTGGCAATATGCACATGTGTATTTCATTTTTCATATACCTCCATATATAGATTTTTATTTTGCATTTTCTGATTTATACAGCATATTCTTCTAAAAATTTTTTAAAAAAATTCCATGGACCTGTTTTATCAGTTAAGCCTTCATAATTATTATCAATGATAAAAGCATATACTGCTCTATGCCAATAACCCTTTTTATGACATTCTTCTCTAGTCGCTGTTTTTCCTGTAAATTCGCCATATTCATTAAGTACATCGAAAATTTCCATATTCTTCCCCTCCTCACGATTTACCATTTTATTATATTTTTATATACTATATATATCATGTTTTCCAATACTTTTCAATCTATAAAGCAAGGATTTTAAAAGCAAAAAAAGAATGCTACTAATACATTAAAAAGTAACATTCTCATAATTTTTATAAAATTCAATTTTTATATTTCTCAATTTATAGCTATTCCATTAACATATAATTTATATCCATTAAAGTTTATATTATTATAACTTGAATCACTATCTTCTAATGAAGTAATATAAGAATCTCCTGTTAATGTTATACTAGAATTACTATCTAATTTTAATATTATTTCTTTTGCTGTATTGTCTGCATTTATTGTTCCAGTATATGAACTATTATTTAAATTCATTGTTAAATTAGATATGATATCAATTTCAATGTTTCCTTCTAAAGTTTGTTTATCTGCATTTAAAGTAACATTTCCACCATTTGAACCACTCTTTCCCCATTCAGAAGTTCCTTTACTACTAATCAAAATATTGCTACCAAAAGATAATTTACAATTATTTAAGTTTATAATTGCATCTGTATTTGTTATAAAAAACATTGGTGCAGTTTTATAATATTCTGAATTTGTTTGTATATTTAAACTAGAATTTGTAGCTGTAAAAGTCCCTGTTTCCTCTCCTGCATCACCTGACATTGATTGATAAATCATTACTCCTGCTTGATCTGTATCTCCTCTGTTTCCTTTTCCACTTGCTGTAAGTGTAGAATTTATTACATTTGCTGAATTTTTACCTTCAATTACAACCATTTGCAGTTCCTTGAGTATTTGTTATTGATATATCTCCTGTTGAATATATAACAGGAGAACCTCTACCATTTGTTTCTAATTTAGAGTTTTGAACTATTACTGTTCCCTCTCCTCTATCTGTTGCAAGTGTAGCACAGCTTCCACCTTGTGTTGTAATATTTACATTATCCGCTTCTATATAGCCACCATATGTGGCATCTAACCCTCTTGATGAACCAGTTCATGTTGTTGTTATTGTAGAATTGCTTATATATATTTTTGAATTTGTTCCAGTTGAAAATACTGCATTACTTCCTTTGGCATTTGTAGAAATTGTTGTATTATTTATAGTTGCAGTTGAATTTTCTGTTACCAATACACCTGCATTTACTCCATAAAATTCTGAATTTTCTGTATTTGAACTATCTCCGCTTATACTTCCCTCCTTGTTTTGTTATTTGTAATTTACCCCCAAAACATTAAAAGAATATTAAATGATAATAACCTTTTAAATTTTTTTATATAAAACAAGTTTTTTATTAAATAAATCCCATTTTTTAGACACAAATGCTCTATAAAATCTTTCAAATATTTTTTCTTGCATTTCTTTTGGTATTTCTTTTCCATTATTACTTACTTTTAAAACAATATCATTTTTTTCTTTTTCAAGTGTTACTGTTATTTTTCCATCTTTTTCACTATGTTGTATTGCATTATCTAGAAGTATTGCTGTTAATTGTTTCACTTGATTACTATTACAATTTATATTTATGTTTTCACTTATATTATATACTAACTCAATATTGTTTTCATATATTAAACTTTCAAAAGTAAGTAAAGTTTTTTTTACTATTTTTGATAAATTCTCTATATGATAATTTTCTATATTTGCTCCATTCTCTAATTTTGCTAAATCTAATAAATCTGTTATTAATTCATTCATTCTCTCAGATTCACTTCTAATATTATCAATCCATTTTTTCTCATTTGGATCGTTTTCTAAAGCTTCTGCATTTGCCATTATCACTGTTATTGGTGTTTTTAGCTCATGTGAAGCATCTGCAATTTTAAACTCATCTTCTCTATTATTAATATTCTCATTTTTAATTTCATTCCTTTCTCGCTCTGCTTAAAAGGCATACACAATTATAAATTTTTCAATCTAATCACCTTATTATTAATTTACACTGAAAACATTAAATAAACATTAAATCTATTGCCTCACCATATACACTTTTTGCAATTTGAATTCCATCATCTTGTAACTTTACTAAATTTTCCATCATAACACCACTATTAATTTCCATAACCATATATTGATTGTTAGTTAATTTAACAATATCAATACTAACAAATTTCAAATTAATAACTTTAATAATGTTATTTATCATGTTCATCAATATATTTTTTTCTTCATCATCCACATCAGCTATTTTTGCACCTCTTGATAAATTAAATCTCCATTCATATTCTATTTTCTCACCAAATTTTGGAATATAATCTGCTGAAATATTTTCACTTTTCAAATTTCTTTCATCGCCAAAATACTCACTATTAAATTCAATCAATAATTCTTTAACACTATGAACTCCATCCCCAGTAATAATAGGTTTAACTTTTTTATATATATGTTGTTTAGTTGGTAAATATATTACTCTATATTCACTTTCTATTTCATAAAATGGACAAATATCTACGCTATAGTACTTACTTATTAGTTTGTTGTATTCACTTTTCAATTTATCATATTCACATATATGTAATACATTATTTCCACATGTACCATTATTAGGTTTTAATACAACATTTTGATTATATTCATAAAAATATTTTTCTAATTTATCTTCTTCATTTTTGAATAAAATATTGTATTCTATTACTGGTATTTCTTCTGATTTTAAAACTGCATATAAAGCAAATTTATCATTGCAAATTTCAGATGTTGCTTGATTGTTTAAGTCAAATTTATACCCAACTATGAATTTGTTCCTATTTTCTTTGGTTAATTTTATTATCCAATCATCTGATAATTCTTCATATTGTATACTTTTTTCTTGGCAAATTTGCTTTATTATTTTATTAAATTGTTTTTCTTTATACATAAAAACCTCCACTTTTATGTTTCATATTATTTATATTATTATAACATAAGAAAATATATAGTAAATAATATCATATTTACTGCTTAACTGTATATACTTTTTAAAATTCATACCCATTATTTGACAAAATCCCCCATTTTGTCGTATATTTATATATATTAGCACATATATAAGGGGGAATTTTCATGCTAAAAGGATTTAAAGCTTTTATATCAAGAGGTAATGTTATGGATATGGCAATAGGTGTTATCATAGGTGGTGCTTTTCAAAAAATAGTAACGTCATTAGTTAATGACATAATCATGCCAGCATTATCTTTTATTACAGGAAAAGTTAATATTGCTGATTTAGGTTTTACTTATAATGAAATAACAATAAAATATGGTTCTTTTTTATCTGCTGTAATTGACTTTTTAATAATTGCATTTTCTATTTTCGTTGGAATTACAATAGCAACAAAAATAAACCAAAAAATTAATGAAGGAGTTAACAAAGTAACTCGTGGAAAATTCAAGAAAAATGAACCAAAACCAGAACCAACAACAAAAAAATGTCCATTCTGCTGTTCAGAAATTGACATTAAAGCAACTAGATGCCCACACTGTACATCAGAATTAGATAACTAGTTGTAATTTATCACAACCTTACATGACAACCAGACAGCAAATACATCAAAATTAAATAAGTAGTTGTAAAAAAATTTAAAGACCAGATTTGAGATATCACCAAACACTCAACTGGTCTTTTATCATAAAAAATTCACAATATACACAACATACACAATAATATTTATGTATATACAATGATATTTATGTATACAAAATTGATATTTATGCCACAACATCATCTGATTTAAATAACTATTTTCACTTTAAATTATACAAAAATTATACAAACTTTTCTCCCAGAAGCAGAATAAATTTCATACTAATAAAACAAAAAAATATCTTCAACCCACCCCACTCGGAGAAAGAAATTTTTACTTTTGGAAAAATAAGTCTCCGACCTGAGCCATCCAACATCTAACCCCAGTCATTATCGTAACAAGTCCAATCAACATGGTACGCACTCCACCGCGTTTGAAGGAGACTTATTTTTTCAAAAGTAACAAATTTTTTCTCTCGGTGCCATCCCCAAAAAACAAGAAATCACACCCCTCAAATAAACTAAAAACACCCACCTTATGTTCACAAAACAGGAAAAGAAAAACGTCCCCAATTCCTTTCCCAACTCCTCCTCCAATTCATCATTTTATTCTCCCTAATAACCAAACACCACAAATACCCTATTATCACAACCACAGACACATTCTTCAAATAAAACACCATAATACTCGAAAAAAAAGTAAGCACAATAACACACACATTAGAAATCACATTTATATACTCATATGATTTCTGTAACCCAACAACAATATGTAACAAACTCCTTAAAACTCTTCCCCCATCCAAGGGATAAACAGGAATCAAATTAAACAACCCTATTAAAATATTAGAATATATAACACACTCTCTTCGTATATTAAAAAATTCCAAATCAAACAACATAAATATTATCACAATCAAAAAATTAACTGTTGGTCCCATAAGAGCTATTATTAATTTTTTTAATGCCAATATATTACCATTTCCAATTTTATCATTATAATCATCCACCTTTACATTAAAAGCAATAGACAATCCTACTGGATTTATACTTAATGATTTTGGCTTAAATCCTAAAATTACTCCTGCAAACAAATGACCTAATTCATGTAAAAATGCGAACAACATTAATATTCCATATATTTCTATTTGTCTTGTTATCCAAAAAATTATAATAAAAAAAAATATCTTTAAATTAACCCTAATCTGCATAATTTTTATACAATTCCTTGTATTTATAATATTTAGGTTTTTTAAGGAATATACCTATAAACCCCTCTTTTCAACTTATACAAAGTCTTAAAAGCTCTAAAAGCTCTTAAAACTCTTAAAACTTTTAAAAACTCAACACCATATCTGGATTAACATATCTATTTTCCCTTCTTAATTCAAAATGCAAATGTGGTCCTGTTACTTTTCCTGTAGCTCCAACCTTTCCAATTTCTTGACCTTGTTTCACATAATCTCCAACACATACATTTAATTCACTACAATGTGCATATACAGTTAAAACTTCACCATTTTGAATTTTTATATGATTTCCATAATCACCTGCATATGATGCCGCAACTACAGTTCCTTCCATTGCTGCATATATGGCTGTTCCTGTTACAGCACCTATATCTATTCCTTGATGAAATGCTGATATTATTTCTGTTGGTTCTCTATCACCAAATCTTGAAGTAATCACACCTTCAATAGGATGTATTATATTACAATTTTGTTTTATATATTCTGCATCTATTTCCATTTGAGTTTTATTTTCTGTAGTATTTGCTACATTATCGCTTCCTCCACCTATTCCCAAATTCTGATTATTTTCAGTTTCTGAAACATTTGCACCTTGGTTTTCATTCTGTTGTTCTGAACTATTTTCATTATTAACTGTACTTTCTGTATTATTTGAATTAACATCACCATTTTCTGCATTTGAATCTTGTGGATTTTCATTTGTATTTTCTTCACCATTTTTCATCCCATTTTCCACATTATCTCCACTATTTTGATTTTCACTTTTATTTGAATCTTCATTACTATTTTGATTATTATTCATTTTTATAATACTATTAAAATTATTATTAAAATATTCCACAACCTGATTATATAAACTTTGAAAATTGATATCATAATTTAAAATATTTTTAGTATGATTAATAACATTTTCACTAAATACATTATTATACCCTTTTATCATCCAAAATCCTGAATATATAATCACACACAATATAATTTGAATACACATTTTTTTACCTAATGATACTTTATTACCTTTTCCAATATTTACAGAAGATGTTGATACTCGTACTCCTTGTGATTTTCGTCTATAATATATTTCTTCTGCCCTTCTCATTCTTTCTTCAGGAGAAATAACTCTTTCCATATGTAAATCAACTCCTAACAATATAAAAAAAGACATATATGATTATTCATACTTGTCTTTTTTAATTTATATGTGAAATTATATTTTTTATGATTATTTATTATATATATTTAGTTATTTATTTATTATATATTTTTTTAATTATCTATGTTTTATAATTTTATTACAACTATATCAACAAGTTTAAAATAATACTATATATGCAAAACTAATCAATAAAAAAGCACTTAATACACATGCAATTTTTCTTAATTTTTTATATTTTTTTGCCAAATACGAATCCATTTTAAACCCTTTTATATCTTGATTTTCTAAATTATTAATGTAATTCGAAATTACCAATTCCGCTTCTTTAACTATATATTCATCTTCATTTTCCCTATTTTTATTTTCAAATGAATCATTTGAAAAATTTTCAACATATTCATATTTCTTTATTTTCTGATTTTTCTTTAGTACAACAAATGCCTCTTCTATCAAATTGGATGGTAAATTTTTCAAAATCACAATATTTCTCATATCATTATTATCCATACACTCCTCCTTAAAAAATTAAGTAGTTCATATATAGATATTTTTTCCATAAATTTCTTTTTTATTCATTACTTCTATTATTCCTGTAGCAACAAAATTAGATAGTGTTTGTACACTTTCAATTGAAACATCCTTTAATGTCTTAAAATTTATAAAACTATTATTAGCATTTTTACCTACAACAGCTTTTATACTAATATTACCTATACTATTGTTTTGTTTTCTTAAACATTGTGCATATTTCAAACCTCTATTTTGTACAAAAACTTTTCCAACATTTTCTTTATTTGATAAAGCTGCATCTATAACTATTATCAAACTATTTTTATACTCATTTTCTATAGTTTTCTCTAACTTTTTTATATTACTATAAGTGATATCATTATTCAAATCACCTATAACTTTAATATTATAAAATTTATTAAACGATTTCTTTAAAAAAGATCCTACATATGGTCCAAAACAATCACCAGCTACTTTATTTGTTCCTATACACAAAAAAACTATATTACTATTTATGTTTTCTAAATTAATAACATTATCTAATTCCCAAACAAATCTTTTATACTCTATACATTTCTTTAACATAATTCCTCCATTTTTTATAGAGTATGCCATTTTTGCTTTTTATATTCCTTTATAACATAAAACAAAGTATCTTAATTTCCTATGTTATAAACTGAAAGCTTAATAACATAAAAAATTAAGACACTCTTATTTTATATTCTATGCAGTTTTCAATTCAAGACGAAGTTTATCTGCAATCATAGCAATAAACTCTGAATTAGTAGGTTTTCCTTTTGAATTAGAAACCGTATAACCAAATATACTTTCTACTGTATCTACTTGACCTCTTCCCCATGCCACTTCTATTGCATGACGAATAGCTCTTTCCACTCTTGATGGTGTTGTATGATATTTTGTAGCAATTTCTGGATATAATTGTTTTGTAATTTGATTAATTACATCAATATCATTTACTACCATCATTATAGCCTCTCTTAAATATTGGTAACCTTTAATATGTGCTGGTACACCAACTTCATGAATTATGTTTGTTACCAAAGCCTCCAAATTATCTGATGACTTTCTTTTTTCCTGTTGTATCTCTATATAAGGTGCCTTGATTTCTCTGTTGATAAAATTTAATTTGTTGCCCATTGGTTGATATGATTTTATTTCTTTTATTCTCTTTATTAATACATCTATTTCAAACGGTTTAATTATGTAATATTGTGCTCCTAAATTTATTGCTTTTTGTGTTATTTTTTCTTGTCCTACTGCTGATAACATTATGCATATTGGTTTCTTTTCCATATTTGACTCATTAATTTTCTCTAATACTCCTAGTCCATCTAAATGTGGCATTATAACATCTAATATTGCAATATCTGGTTTAGTAATTGATATTAATTCAGCTGCTTCTTTTCCATCTTTTGCTACTCCAACAACTTCCATATCATTTTCTTGTTTTAAATACCCTAATAATGTCATAGCAAAATCATGGTTATCATCTGCTATTAATACTGTTATTTTATTATCCACCTTTTTCATCCTCCTGTTAAAATATTTGTAAAACTGGAAAAATTTTACAATTATGATTATAAACTTTATTACAAAAATTTGCAATACTTTTTTGGAAATTTTTTCCATTTATCACAAATATTTTCTAATATTGTAAATTTTAGTCCCCCAAAAATAGAAAACTCCAAAATAGATAACCAAAAATGAATAACAAAAAATGAATAACAAAAAAATAGACAACTAAATAATAGATAACAAAAAAATAATAACTAAATAATAGATAACAAAAAAATAATAACTAAATAATAGATAACAAAAAAATAATAACTAAATAATAGATAACAAAAAAAT
>USQY01000044.1 GCA_900557045.1 uncultured Clostridium sp. | reverse complement strand
AGCAGTAGTTGAAGTAGTTCTTACTGAAGTAGATGTGGCAGCAGTAGTTGAAGTAGTTCTTACTGAAGTAGATGTGCTAGCAGTAGTTGAAGTAGTTCTTACTGAAGTAGATGTGGCAGCAGTAGTTGAAGTAGTTCTTACTGAAGTAGATGTGCTAGCAGTAGTTGAAATGGTTTTTGCTGAAGAAGATGTGGCAGCAGTAGTTGAAGTGTTTTTTGCTGAAGTAGATGTGCCAGCAGTAGTTGAAGTAGTTGTGTTAGCAGTAGTTGAGGTAGAATCTACTGTAGTGGATGCTGGAACATCGCCGTACACAATAGTAATTTTGTTTTCACCTGTACTTGCTTTTTGCTCGAAAATTTTCCAAAAAGTATTGGAATCCATGCTCTTTGTACCATTAGACACAAAGTTATATGGTGTAGAGATATAATACTGATACATAAGAGTTGCATCAATAATATCAATACATCCGTCAGGATACATATCATACTTTTTAACAACTTCACTAGATTTGTTTTTTTCTAATATAATCCGCTTACAATTAATAATATCATCATATGTGATATTAGAAATACCCTGACTATTCATAAATCCATATTCATGGACATATGAAGGAGTTTCACCACTATATTTGTAAGCTGTGATACCGGTGTTTGAGTCTATGTTGCTTGACGGGATTTTTACAAATTCCCATATATTACTATGAGAATCTGTGAAGAAACAACCAGAATTAATCTCGGTTGATTCTACTGTTGAATCAGACTTAGTGGTATTGGCTATCGAAACCGCATTAACTGCATTTGCAGAAGCAGGTGATGCCAAAGCGATTGCTGAACTCATAAGAGTTACTAAAAGTAATAGTTTTTTCATGGAAATTCCTCCCTTAGTATAATAATTTTCAATGTACGTAAAATACCATAAAAGTATTCATGAGATAATTATACCATAAAGTGGGAAATAAGTCAAAAAAACAAAAAATTATGTTTACTTAAGTAACTTTTATAAATAAAATTAATATGATATGGACATTGTTTTTAACAAAGTTATAGAAAAAATAAAATTTTGGTATGAATGTTGAAAGTTGTTATTCCCTAAAAGAAAATCAATTAAATAGAAATTATTACAAAAATAAAACAAAAATGTAAACAAAATGTAATAAATAGTAAAAAACAAAAAATCCCTAAAAAAGATACTTAATTCTACAAAAAAGTATGTATTGAAAAAAGTACAAAAAGATTGTATATATAAATTACCATAAAAAAATAGGAGGAAACCACTATGAAAGGAAAAATGTTGAATTCGAAATTTAAAATGATATTAATTTGCATAATAGTAACATCTACGTTAGCAACTTTTTTTATTCCATTTATGAATGTAAAAGCAGATAATAATGTAGATAAATATGCAGACTTAAAAGTAAATTGGAAAGACGGAGATAATACAATAAATGTATTAAGTAATAAATATGTAAATATTAATTATGGTTTAACTCTTTCAGGGGGACCAGTATTTAGAAATTTACAAATATTTGCAGAAGATATTACTGAAAATAGAACATTACCAAGTGCAAAAATATATTTTGATGAATTAAATGATGCAACAGTTGGAAACAAAAATATAAAATTTAATAAGCCAATGAATTCAGGATATGTTGCTAACGGAAATATAAAAGTATTATTTGATAGAACAGATGATTTATCTGAATATGATAAAACACTACAAATAACATTAATAGGAGAATATGAAGATCCAAATACTAAACAAATAGTAAATGTAAATGAAACAAAAATATTAACAGCACATGTAACTCCTAGCCCAATAATTACTAGCTTTTCTGCAGGAACAGAGTATAAATATCAAAAATACGAAACTTCATTAAAGGAATATAATAATCCAATAAATTGGAGTTTAAATGGGGTTAGATTATTTTATAATGTTCCAATTAAAACAGTTAATGAAAATTTTACAGATATAGAATTAAAAGTAAATAGAACTTCACCAACAGGAATAAGTAATACTATTTTAAATAATGAAGAAAATTTAATTATATCTGTAACAAACAAAACAGAATTTGAGAACTTGGGGTATACAATTAATACTGTTAGAGAAAGTGATGGTACTACTTATTTAAAAATACAAAGAGGCAATAGTGTTGAAGAATATAATAATACAGAATTGCAAAATATAAATTCTAAAATAGAAATAGTAATATATTACAAAGTAGTTGAAGATACAGAACAATTAGGAACAGGTTCAACTTTAATAACTACAAACTTTAGTGCTAATGTAGAAGGTTTCACTACAACAGTAACTAAAGAAGGAATAGAGTATAAAAAAGAAAAATATAAATATATAATGTCTGATGAACAATCTATTAACCTATGGAGTAAAACATCTGGAACAAGTATTGCTAATGATTATGATACTTGGATAAAGGGAATAAATAAAAATGATACATTATTATTAGATGAGATAAAAAACAATAAATTAACTGCAACATATGAAACACAAGTAAAAGGACTTATAGGTGTAGCTGAAGAAGAAGCAAAAAATAGTTTATATGTTTATAACTATAATGAAGGTAACAAAAAAGCTACAGTAAAATACAGAGATGGGGAAGACTATAAAACGGTTAATTTAGATAATACAGAAATGACTCTTAACAAAATAGAAATAAATAAATTTGATAAAATGGTAAAAAGGGTAGATTTTTATAAAAAGGGAGATGTAGTTGGAGTAAATTCACCATTTTTTACAGCAACAGCAGAAAATAATAAATATGAAGCAAATGCAGAAGAAAACATAACAGAGTATTTTGCTGTAGTAACTGGATATAATAGTACTTATGTAAGAGACTATAAAGATTTAATAATATGGGAAACAACATGGAATATAGATATAGAAAAATTAAAAGAAAAAATAACACAAGAACAAATAGAAAATATTAGAGCTATAAAAAGATATCAAACTGCTTTATATAAGGTAAGTGGTACAGATAATATTTTAAGTGCAGATTGTCAGAATAATGCAACAATAAATGTGGAATTTATAAAAGATAATTATATGTCATATGGTTACTTAAAATTAGGAGACCAATATAATGGAAGTGCTAGTGAATATGGTTTTTGGCGTAGAAAAAACTTTACAATAAATTTTAATAGTGAACATAAATTAGATAAAAAAATAAAAAATGTTAATCCTAAAATTTTTATAAAATTACCAAATTGTTATGAATATAGAAATTTCAAAGTACAATTAAGTTGTGGAACAAATGGAAAATTATACATAAAAGATTGGAAACAGGAAAAAATTGAAAATGAAAATTTCTTGGTTATAGATATGGAAGGAACATATGATGCTGAGAAGATGGGGGATTGCATATTAACAATTACACATAATAGAAAGTTAATAGAAGAATTCCCAAATGAGATACAAACTGTATATGCATATATGATAACAGATAATGAAAATTATATTTATAATAAAAAAGTTAATACATATAATTTTAGCAAAGTAGTAAATAATGAAGAGCTAACACCTAAATATGTATTAGCTATATCTGATGATTTTGAAATTATACAAAGTTCAGTTATAGATACAAAAACTGCAATATATAATATACAAGGAATAGAATGTATTCCTGGAGAAGGAGATATAGGAGAGTCACTTCCATCTTCTGAAAAAAATCCATTACTGTTTAAAGGTAATGAGATAGTAAAGTATGCAAGTTCAATAAAAGTTGAAGGAGATAGAGTTAAAAATACAAATCTTATAGTAAGATTACCAATTGCAAACAATAAAAAAATTACAAATGAAGGAACAATAAATTCTACAATATCATTAACTAATCTAAACAATATAAAAGTATATATTGAAAATCGTTATACACAAACAGAGGTGGATCCTTCAAATTATACAATAGGATATGGAACAACTGGAAACGAGGATTTTTCTACAACATTTGATAACAATGTAACAGATATGTCTACAGTAAAGACATTGCAAGTTAAATTTAATGATGATTATATAATAAATTCTGGTACAACAGTAAGTGTTCAATACGAAATGACAATGCCTGACCAAGAGGGAATTTCTGGTGCAACAACTGCAGTACAATATACTAGTGTAGCAAATAACGAGCAAAAAACTCTAGAAGGTACACCAGCATATGTAAAAAAAGGAAATCCAAATGGAACAATACAATTAGCCAAAAAGTTTGAAAATTATGAATTAGGAACAGCACCAAATGGTATTTCATTAAAAGGTATAAAATTTAAATTTGTAAATAAAAGTACACAAGAAACATTAGTATTACCTGGCCAAACAGATACAGAAGGGATAATTGAAACAGATACTGAGGGAAAAATAAATTTAACAAATGTACCACAAGGATTATATGAAGTAATAGAAATTTCAGAATTTGATGATTATAAAGGTATAGAGTATACAGATGTATTAATTGAAAATGGAACAGCAACACCAGAAATAATAGAAGCAGAAAATAAATTAAAAAAGGTTAACTTAGAAATTCATAAAAAATGGGAAGATACAAATGAACAACAAGGACAAGTATCATTTAAATTAACTAATGATAAAGGATTTGAGGCTACAGCAACTACAGATGCCCAAACAGGTATAGCAACATTTTATGGCATTCAATATGGAACATATACAATAGAAGAAAAATGGGGAGTTTATGGTTGGTATATTGATAGTACACCAATTGAAATAAACAATGAAAAAGTAGTTAATGGAACAATGATATATGAAGTAGAAAATAAAATAGCAAAAGGCCAAATAGTTATACAAAAAACAGTTCCAGAAGGAGATACAGTACAAGGTTTAGAGTTTGAAATAACTGGAGGAAACTGTATTGAATATAATAATAAACAAGGTGAAAAAACATCTTTAAATTCAACAACAAGAGTAATTATAGGAAGTGATTATTCAAATAATGAAAAAATTGATGTTGAAATAGGTAGTGATAATAGAACAGCTAAAATTACTTTAAATAACATGCCATTAGGTAAATACAAAATAGAAGAGAAAAACATGCCTAAAATAGAAGAAACAGAAATTGAAAGATATGTTGCAATTTCTGTAACAAGAGAATTAACAGAAAATAATCAAGTATTAAATATACCAATTTCAAATAATTGGAAAGCAGGAAGTATAAGAATAAAGAAAACAGCTGCAACAGGTGTAGATTTAAGTAAATTTAAAGTTAGAATTAAATGTGATAACACATATTATAATACTAAATATGATGAAATATTTAGTTTTCCAGCAAATGGTGAATTACTAATAACAGGATTATACCTAGGTGAATATACAGTTGAGGAAGTTGAATCAGATTATTTTAATGCAAAATATGGATTAATTAAATCTGATGAGCCAATAACTGTAAATGTAGAATTTAATAAATGTTATGAAGCAAATATTCATAATGAAAATGCAAATGGATATGTAAAAATATTAAAAACACTAGAGGGAAAGGATTCTGAAAAAGCATTAGGAATTAAGTTTAAATTATATGGAAAAGACACAACTGGTAAAGCTGTGGAAGAAATTATAGAAATTAATTCAATAGAAGAAATAAATGGAGTAACATATGCAGTAGGAAAATCTGGTGCAATACAAGCTGGTGGAGAATATGAATTAGTTGAGGTAGACGAAACAGTTCCAGAATATTATATTCAAGTAGATCCAATTGAAGTAGATATTAAAAAACAAAATACAGAAAATAATCCTTTATTATTGAAAATTGAAAATAAAAGAGGTCTTGGGAAATTAGAAATAACAACAAAAACTGTACCAGAAGGTGGAGAATTAGCTCCTATAAGATATGGTGTAACACAGATAGAGTTAAATTCAGATTTAACATACACAAAAATAGGCCAAACAACTGAACTAACTGCAGTTGCTGGATATTCAGAAATTAGAAATATATTTGCAGGAAATTACTTAGTAGAACAACTTGAAGTTCCACAAGGGTATATAAAAGATATGCCACAATTAGTAGAAGTTCCAGTAAGCAATACAGGTTATGCAAATTTTGAAATAGAAAAACCTGAAGAATTGCAAAATACAATGGTAATTGTGGAGAAAGAAATATTAAATAAAGATGGAACAAAAGCTACTAGTGAAGATTTCCAAAAAGCTAAATTAAATGAAGATGAAAGCTTTGAAGTTAAAATTACTAATATAGAAACTAAAGAGGTATATTATACATTTTTTGATTCTAATAACTCAGGGAAAATTAGAGGTATAGTGCCAGGAACATATCAAATAGAAGAATTATATAAACCTAAATATATTAATAGTGGATATTTAGTAAAAACAAATGATGTATATACTAATATACAACCACAAGAAGAAAAATATTTATTTACAATAGAAGATGCAGAAGAATCTAAAGTTACAATAAGAATTCAAAACACTATTAATACAGAATTTGGTTTTGGTGGACAAACTAGAAAAGATAATTATAGCAAAATGGAATCAAAACAAATTGAAAGTATTACAAAATCAATTATTTATATAACAGGTGAAAATGGAGAAGTAATACCAGAAGCTAAATTTAAAATATTTGATTCAAATGGAAATGAAGTAAAACTTCCTTTTGAAAATAATATTTACACAACTAAAAATGACACAAAAGTAGTAATTAATGGATTACCTGTTGGAACATATACTATTAAAAATATATCTGTTCCAAATGGATATTTGAAACCTGAAGATAAAGTATTAACAGTATATGAAGGTGCAAGTAGAGTTGTTAGAATAGAAATTTTAACAAATAAACCAAGAGGAACTTTACGTTTAAGTACAGTATATAATAGTGAAAACGGAAAAGAATTTGTACCACGTTCAAAATACAAAATATTGGATGTAAATACAAATGAAACACTTACTTTTGAAAAAACATCTAGTGGTAATTATGTAAGAAGCAATTTATCAAATGCAACAGATACAATTAGCTTAAGAGCTGGATATACAGATATTACTGGAATAGAAACAGGAAATTACTTAGTTGGTTTAACAGATGTTACTGAAAAATATGGAGTAATTAAACAAGTACCTGAAAATGTTAATATTGTTCAAAACAGTTCAACTAATTTGGAAGTTGAAGTTAAAAAAAGAGTTGGATTTAAAAAGAGTGTTGTCGTAGGTGCCACTATATATGCAATAACAGAAGATGGAGAAGTTTGGACAAGCAAAGACTGTGATGA
The DNA here is from genome assembly GCA_900557045.1 of uncultured Clostridium sp. Taxonomy (GTDB): domain Bacteria; phylum Bacillota; class Clostridia; order TANB77; family CAG-508; genus CAG-492. The sequence goes on along the minus strand of USQY01000044.1, from coordinate 8,230 downwards.
AAGAGCACATACTATGTGTAAAATAGAGGAATTATATCCAGAGATAGCAGGGATAAAGTTTATTGATTTAGAAGGAGCTAATTCTTGGAGTGGGAATATCATATTATTAGATGAAAATTATAAAGTTTGGTCAGATGGTATAGGAAACCCTAGCATTACTAGTGGAATAGTATGCTTAAGTGATATAGAAGGACATCCATTTAATAACTTGAAAATTAATACTGTTTATGCATCAGATCAAGAAGGGAGAACTTACTTTATTGATGAGTATGGAAAAATATGGTGTTGTGGAAGCAGATTATATGGTACATGGTACGCTGAAGATACAACTACTCCAATATGTATTAGTAATGGAACTATATTAGAAAATTTAAAAATAACATATTTAGAGGATTCATATCAAACAGTACATGCATTAGATTCAAATGGAAATGTTTATGTTTGGGGATATAATGGCAATAAAAATTCTGGAATCATAACAGATGAAGATTACATAAGTGAACCAATATGCATAACTACATCAGAACAAAGTAATTTGAATGGTATTAAAATTAAATCAGTATCAAACAGTTATTCTGTAGCGTATTTTATAGATTATGACGATAACCTATGGGTTTGCGGTAAAAATGACAATGGATTATTAGGAATTGGTTCAACAGATAGCGAGAAGTATATAGATAATCCAATATGTATAACAAAACAACAAGATAATGCTTTATATAATGTAAAAGTTAAATTTGTACAAGCAGATTTCTATATGACAGCTATAGTAGATGAAAATGGAAAAGTATGGAGTTGGGGAGATAATTATTGTGGACGATGCGGAACATCTATCAATAAAGAAAAAATAATTAATTTACCAATATGTATTAGTAATTTAGATGAAAATGAATTAAGTACTACTAAAATAAAATCTATATCTAGATCGAGATTACGTATTACATCAGCAGTTGATGAAAATGGATATTTATGGTGCTGGGGTGGATATACTGACGATTTACCATTTGGATGTGATGTTACTATTCGTGGCGTAGAACCAAAAAGATTAAATCTTCAACAAAAATCATATTTCAGCTTATTTGACATAGAAGATATTGTAGTAAGTAATAATGGCTGTGTAGCAATTGATAAAGATGGAAAACTTTGGAGATGGGGATGCACTTTTGGATTAACTTATGGATATGCTAGATATGCAACTACAGTAGAACCTAAAAATTATAATAGTTCTATATTAGGTTCATATATAGAAAATGTTAATATAAAGGATTACTGTAGTGGAAATTTTAGTACAATATTCTTAGATACAAATAATAAAGTATGGATAATGTCAGACCTAGGTAATGGATATAATGAATTTGGTAAAGATGAGGAAACTGATTATTACTATTTCGCCTCTGGACGTAATTTATTACCATTATGCATATCTGATATGGAAGACAGTATATTATATGCAAAACAAATAAAATTTGTTACTGTAAGTAGAAATGGCTCTTATACAGAATTTGCTGTTATAGATGATAAAGGGAAATTATATACTGCAGGAAGCAGTACTAGCACATGTTTAGGATATGAACCAAGTACAGAAGGAGATTATACAAAATTTGACTGTGTAAACGATAAATATTCTGAGTTAAAAGATGTAAAATTTGAAAAAGTTAGTGTATCAGGAAGAACAATGACAGCAATAGATAGTACTGGTAAAGTATGGACATGGGGAGATGTAAGAGAAAAACAAACATTAGGAATTAGCACAGAAAGTACAGATTTTACAGTTGGAAGTGCAAATTGTATATCACCAAAACAAATAACAGCTTTTGGTAATACTAGAATAGTGGATTTAGATGTAACATGTATCAATAGCGGCGGAATTGCCTTAGACGAATATGGAAAAGTTTGGACCTGGGGAGTGAATAATGGTATTAAAGATAATACAGATACAATTACACCTATATGCTTAAGTAACGAAGAAAATATTTTAAAAGGAAAAATAATTGTAAAAGTAAAAATAGGAAATGGATTTTCAGTTGCATTAGATGAAAATGGTAAAGTTTATGCATGGAGTGAATCTGGATTCCAATCAATTAGTTCTATAACACCTATTGAAATAGAAAATATAACTGCAAAAGATATATATGCAGGAGGTACTACATTAATAGTAAAAGATACAAATAATGATTTGTGGGCTATGGGAAAAAATGAAAACGGTGAAGTTGGTGTAGGTCATAAAGAAAGTATTTCTAAACTAACAAAGGTTACAGGATTATCAGAAAACAAAATTTATGATGTTCATGTAAAAGAAATAATTGATGAAAACAACATTTTATGCCAAGATGGAGAAAATTATAAGCTTATATCACTATTAAATGGCAAATTTGGTAGTGAAATGGGAGCAAAACAATATGAAAAGGTTGGTAAATATGAATTCGTAATAGGAAATGATAAATATCTGTATATGAAAGGTGAGAAAACAGGGTATGCTAATTATGCAAAAGTTTGTACTAGAAAGGTAAACAAAATTTTATGTACAACAACAAACGAAGTGATTTTACTAGATGAAACTGGAAATTTATTAAGCATTGAGCCATCAAGAATTGGAACTGGTACTTATTATGGATCGAATTACGTAAATTATCAATATACACTACTAGCAACAAAAGGAACAGATGCGATAAGTGATGCATGGGCAAAAAGATTTGATGGTGGAGTAATATTATTTATACAAAGAGAAAGTGGAAAACTATATTTTATAGCGAAAAAGACAACTACTAATAACGTAGATCTTAGTCAATATTCATACTTGTCTGGAATATCAAATATAAGCGATGTAACAACAGAACAAGAAATTGTAGGATATACTGGTTCAGAAATTAAAGAAATGTATATAACAATGCAAAATGTTTATTGTACAGATTCTAACAATAAACTATATGCTTGGGGAAAAGGTAACATAGGAAATGGCTCATCAACAGGTTCAACAACTCCTGTAATAATACTTGAAAATGTAAACAAATTTTCAAATTTTTCAACAACAGGAAACGAAATTAATGCAGTAATAGATACACAAGGTAATTTGTGGACTTGGGGACCAAACACTTATGGAGTATTAGGAAATAAAAAGACTAGTGGTACTGAATTAACTCCAGTAAATATCTCAGAATATTCAGGATTAGGTAAAATTAATTCAGTTGCTATTGATGGATATATGATGGCTGCTGTAGATGAAAGTGGAAAATTGTTCACATGGGGTTATAATTCATATTATAGATTAGGTCAAAATAATAAAACAAAAAATGCAGAGCCTCAATGTATATACGAAGGTCTTACAAATGCAACATTAGAAGTTATATCAATAGCTAATAACAGAACCGCTATTATAGCTAAAACAAATGATGGAAAACTAGTATCTTGGTATAAAGATAAAAGAAATGTTTATACGAATGTAAAAGATTTCTATATAACAAATATGCCAGAAACTACTATAACAGATGGCTTGATACTAAAAACAGATGGTAAATTGTATATGTACAAGTCAGGAGTAGAAACTTGCATTAATGATGAAGCTATATTAAAGAATAACTTAGCTAAACGTTTCGTGTTATTGGAAGATGCAAAATTTTATGAGTAAAGCAAAATTAAAATTATAATTTTGCTGTGAAATTCATAATCAATTATAGTTAATTATATTTAATTATAGTTAATTATGTTATGATGAATAATTAATATCATAATAATATTGAAATCAACTTAAATTAATTTAATTCTACAAAAACAACATATAGTGTTCTGCTATATGTTGTTTTTCACACTAAAATAACCCCTATATTATCCAAAATAAAAGTAACCAAAACTATGCAAAATAAATACAATTTGTAACAAACCTAATTCTAAAATTTTTCCTAAAAACATGTGCAATTTTCCTTAAAAACATCTTGCAAATCAACCATTGCTAAGTTATAATTATAGTAGTTACAAATTGTAAGAAAACAAAACAAACCACAACAGATAAAGGAGGATTTTATAAATGAAAAAGCTTTCAAAAATCACAGCAACAATAATAACAATTATTTTAGGATTTTGTTTGATAACTAATGTATCATTTGCTGCAAATTTATATGTTGATGTAAAATGTGATGGTAAAACAATACAAATGACATCTAAAACACCTGAAATGACTTGGACAATAAACAACATATTACCAGGTGAAACAGAAGAAACAACATTAAAAATTTCAAATACAGGAAAAAAAGAAGTTAATGTTGAATTTATTGCTACTATAGAACAGGGTAAAGAAGTAGCAGATGTTTTAGAAATTAAAATTATTAATATATCTGATAATTTGCAAGGGAAAAGTGAACAAATTTATAATGGTAAATATACTGATTTAACTAATGTAAATACTTACTTAGACAAGAATGATTCTCAAGAGTTTAAAATTATAACTACATTACCTGAAAATGTAGGTAACGAATTTCAAGAAAAAGAGTGTATTGTAAAATTTAATTTTGTGGCAAGAGGTATGCAAGATGAGGAACCCAAAAGTGAGCCTAAAGATGAGCCAGCAGAAACACCTGCAAAAGAAATTATTACAACAGAAGTAAAAACACCACAAACTGGTGAATCTTATGCAATTTTCATTATAATGGGTATATTAGCAATAGCTATAATTATTTTATGTATTACTTTTGTTATAAGCAAGAAAAGAGATAATGAGAACAATAAATAAATATAAAATATAAAAAAATAAAAATAGTTAACAAAAGAAAAGGAGGAAATGAAATTGGAAAATAAAGTTGAAAATAACAAAAAGGTATTTGTGAAAAACAAAAAATTAATAATAATAATTGCCTTATTAATAACATTAATTATACTTATCCCAATAGGATATTCATTATTTTCAGATATAAAGAAAGATGAAGCATCGCTAAAAGTTGGTGAAATAAAAGTAGAACTTGAAGAAGATTGGCCAGAACCAGGAGGAACAAATCCTGATGACCCTAATGAAACTTATGATGAATTTGGTATAAAAAAATATACAAAATCTGTAAAAGGTGTATCTGTAGCAGACCAAGATGCATATGTACGTATACGTTGTATTCCGATTGTTGAATACTATGTTGCAGGTGAAAATGAAGGTGAAGGTGAGTGGATAACAGCACCAGTTTCACAAGATAAAATTGTGTTAGCAATAAACACAGAAAATTGGGTACAACAAGGGGATTACTGGTACTATAAAAAAATACTAAAGGGATTTAAGGAAACAGAAGCTATTAATATAGATTGGCAAATTACAGAGTTACCAAGTGAAATTAGTACATTACCTATTAGAACTAATGTTAGAGTTATGTTAGAATATTCACAAGTTACTAACAATATGTGGAAAAGTATATTCCAAATAGAAGATTTACCTGCTGAAGTAGAACGTATTGACTAGTTTAATAATTTTATAAAATACTTAAAGTTATTGTTAACTCTATTTTAATACGGAAGTACTTAAAGTATTGTTAACTCTATTTTATACAAAAGTACTTAAAGTATTGTTAACTTTATTTTATACGACAGTACTTATAACTTAATTTTATACGATATTGCTTAAAATATTGTTAACTTTATTTTATATGATATTGCTTAAAATATTGTTGATTCTATTTTATACGATTTTTAAATTTGTAAACAAATAAAATAAAATGAGTATTGCCATTGGCATTACTCATTTTTTAACCTTTCAGCTCTGTCTGCTGCTATTAAATTATCTATCATTTCATCTAAATTTCCATTTAGAAAATCATCCATTTGATAAATGCTCATACCAATTCTATGGTCTGTTATACGACCTTGTGGATAGTTGTAAGTTCTAATTTTTTCACTTCTGTCTCCTGAACCTACTAAAGTTTTTCTGGCATTTGCAAGTTCTGCATCACGTTTAGATTGTTCTTGTTCATATAATCTAGAACGAAGTAATCTCATTGCGTATTCTCTGTTTTGTAGTTGACTTCTTTCAGTTTGACATTCTGCAACAATTCCTGTTGGTATATGTGTTAATCTAACTGCTGATGAAGTTTTATTAACATGTTGACCACCGGCACCAGATGCTCTATATACATCCATTTTAATATCTGCTGGGTTTATTTCTATTTCAACATCTTCTACAACTGGTAATACTGCTACAGTTGCTGCAGATGTGTGAATTCTACCACTGCTTTCGGTATCTGGAACTCTTTGAACTCTGTGGGCACCACTTTCAAATTTTAGCCTGCTATATGCACCTTTACCTGTAATCATAAATGAAATTTCTTTGTAACCACCAAGACCAGTTTCATTTTCATTTAGTACTTCTAATTTCCAGTGCTTTCTTTCACAATACATACTATACATTCTAAATAGTGTACCTGCAAATAATGCTGCTTCATCACCACCAGTACCTGCTCTAATTTCACAAATAACGTTTTTATCGTCATCTGGATCTTTAGGAATTAGTAATACTTTAAGTTCTTCTTCTATTTTAGGAAGTTTTTCTTTGTTTTCTAACATTTCTAATTCAGCTAATTCTTTTAGTTCTGGATCATTCATCATTTCTTTTGCATCTTCATATGCGTGTTTAATTTTTTTGTATTCCCTATACTTTAAAACTATTGGCTCTATTTCAGCATGTTCTTTCATGTATGTTCTCCATTCAGTTTGACTGGAAATTATTTCGGGGTCACTTATTTTAGTTGTTAAATCTTCATATTTTTTTTCAACATCTTCTAATTTTTGAAACATAAATATAATCTCTCCTTTTTTTTTGCTGTTTGTAATTATACTACACAATTATAAAAAATGCAAATTTTTTATGGCAATAGTAGTGTATATATAGGTTATAAATTATATTATTTGCTTAGGGAAATAAGAACTTTAAAAAATGTTACATTCAAAATACGTAAATTTTTAAATAAAAAATTGTTATAATGCAGAAAAATGTCAAGAAAATGTAATAATATTTTAGATGGTGTATTTCCGTAAATATATAGTTAAAATACCATTTTTTAGACTATTGCAATAAGAAAAAAATTCTTTTATAGTTATTGTAAAATAACTTTATATGGAGGAGAAGTTTATGAAAAATTTAGGAAAAGGAAAAATTATTGCGATAATAAGTGGAATTTTGTCAATTATTGTTATGATAATAGCTACAATCATAATAATTAATTCAAACAAAATTCAAAAATTAGCACAAGCTGATAACATAAACGAAAAAGAAAAAGTGTCAGCTAGTACTAAAATTGGTACAGAAAATAGTACTGATCCAGATAATCTTAAAAATAAGATTCCAGAAGGTACGTATTCTGTATTTAAAGGCAGTACAATTGGAGAAATTTGTATAGATGGGCATTGGTCAACTGGATGGAAATATAGAAATGGTTATTGCCTATATAAAGGCGGAGATCTTCCAGAAGGAAGTAATCTTAATTCAAATGGAAATGCATATGATCAAGTAAATGGTTCTGTAAAATGGTTATTAGACAATATGCCAATTGTATTTAGTAACAATTATGATAACCAATACAATAAACAATTGAATTTTTATAGAACATATATAAAGGAAAAATTTGGTGTTGATATTTCAGGTTTAAATAAATATCAAGTTTTTGAAGTACAACAATCTGCAATCTGGTATTTTACAAATGGTGGTATAGAAACATCATTTGCAAATGGTACTCAACAAGCATATTATAGAAAATTAATAGATGTAGCTAAAAATAAATCATCATATAATAGTAAAGGTACAAATACAGAAGTAAAAATTGAAGCACAATCAAATAAAAAAATGACCAATACTATAATAGGGTATTTTAAATTAAACAATGTTGTACATGCTCCTACTACAGTTACAATAACTGTAAGTGGATATGAAGGTGAATATAGTGTAATTGGAAAAGAAAATGGAAAAGATAAAGTATTACTTACAACAAGTGATTCTACAAAAACTTTTTACACAGATTATAATGGAGAACTAACCATAAAACCAAAAACACAACTTCAAGAAGGTACTAAATATAGTGTAACAGTAAATATGAAAGTAGAGTCTTGTATTACAAATGCCACACATTGGGCAAGCGATGGTTTACAACCAGTAACTACAGTATTAAAAACACCAAAGGAGAATAAAGCTGAATACAAAGGAGAATATTATAAACCTAAAAAAGTAGATTTAGCATTAAAAAAGATGATTACAAATATAAAAAGAGCAGGT
>USQY01000043.1 GCA_900557045.1 uncultured Clostridium sp. | reverse complement strand
ATAAATAAAAATTAAAAAATGATTTACAAAACAAAAAAAATATGTGTATAATAATATGGAATAGTTAAATATAATTTTGCATAATTAATAAAAAAAAATATATAATTAAAAAGATAAAGTATATGTGGAGTAGTTTATGGAAAAAATAAAAAGAGAAGATATAGAAAAAAAAGAAAACCAAAGACAAAGTGAAGTTATTAATATTATGAAGGTAAGTAAAGATATACAGTTAAGTCAAGATACACAGGTGTTTAAATTTGTTAAAGATATGGATTATACCAAAAATAATAAAAATAATATAGAAAATAAAAACTTAAAAAATATAGAAAATAAAGATTTAAAAAGTACACAAAATAAATACATTTATAATAAAAATAATAATGAAATTAAAATGAACGAGAAAAATGTAATTCCTAAAAATAGAAAAAATGAAATAAATAAAAATATTAAAGTTGAAAAAGAAAAAAATAATGGAGAAAAAGAAAATAGTACAGGAAATGGAATGAATAATAAAAAGATTGAGGCAATAAAAAGGGAAAACATTCCACAATATAATAATTACCAAGAAAAAAATGTAAAAAAAGATTATAATAATTATCAAGAAAAAAATTCGGAAAAAAATTCGGAAAAAAATTCAGAAAAAAATAAAGAAACTAAAAAAGTACTGATAACAGTTCTTATTCTTGTATTTTTAATATTATTTATAGTAATATTTTCTACGGTATTTAGTTTGATAAATATAAATAGTAATAAAATAATTAAAGGTGTATTTATAAATACTATAGAAGTATCAAATTTATCAAAAAATGAAGCAATAGAAAAACTAGAAAATGAATTAAATAATAATGAAAAAAACTATATTACAATTAATTATAAACAGTATAAGAAAAAATTAAGTTTACAAGATATTAATGGTAAATTTGATATAAATGAATCGGTAAACAAAGCATATAATTTGGGAAGAGAAAAAGATATAGTTCAAAATAATTATAAAATTTTGGGTAGTATAATTTTTAAAAGTAATATAGATATTAATTTTACATATGATGAAGAATTATTAGAAAAAGTCATAAATGAAATTGAAGTTGAAATTCCAGAAATAGCATTAGACTCAACATATTTAATACAAGGAAATAAATTAATAATTAAAAATGGAAAAGATGGAATACAAATAAAAAAAGACGAGTTTATTAAAAGTGTAATTAAATCATTTACAGAAAATAAGAAAGAGTTTGAAATACAAACTGAACATTGTAAAAAGAAAGAAATAGATATAGAAAAAATTCATAGTGAAATCTATAAAAAACCAAAAAACGCATATTATACAACTAATCCATATAGAATATATAAAGAAGAAATTGGATTAGATTTTGACATGAGTATAGAACAAGCAAAAAAATTGTTATTAGAAGATAAAGATGAATATGAAATTCAATTAAAAACAATAAATCCACAAATTAAATTATCAGATTTAGACTCAGGTGCATATCCGGATTTATTATCTACTTTTACAACAAAATATGGAACAAGTGATGCAAATAGAAATACTAATATAGCATTGGCAGCAAAAAGTATTAATAGCGTAGTTTTAATGCCAGGAGAAACTTTTTCGTATAATGATTTGATAGGAGAATGTTCTACAAAAACAGGATATAAAGCGGCAACAATATATTTGAATGGAGAACTATCAACAGGGATTGGTGGTGGAATTTGCCAAGTATCTACTACTTTGTATAATGCAGTTATAAGGGCAAATTTAGAAATAGTAGAAAGAAGAAATCATTCTTTAGGAGTAACATATGTGCCATCAGGTCAAGATGCAATGGTTTCAATAGGTACACAAGATTTTAAATTTAAAAATAATAGAGATTATCCAATAAAAGTAGTAGCATATGTAGGAACTGGAAGTATAACTTGCCAGGTGTATGGATTAAAACAAGATACTGAATATGAAGTTAAATTATATTCTAGAACAGTTTCGAAAACAGATACAAAATACAAAGTTGAAACATATAAACTTTTGTATTTAAATGGAGTAGAAATTTCTAGAACATGGCTATCTACAGATACATATAAAATTCATTAAATTTTTAAAATAAATTTTTTATAAATCTAAAGTAAATAAAAAACAGTTGAATTTATTAGTCAATTCAACTGTTTTTTGAATTAGTTCGAATTATTTTGAATATAATTAATAAGTTAAAGTAATATAAGAATATTATACAGGGAGGTATAAGATGTTTAAAGGGTATACATATAAAAATCTTCAAGATGATATACAAAAACTAAAGATAATATATCCGTTTTTAGAAATAGGAAATATAGGGTATACAGTACTAGGAAGGAGCATTCCATATATAAGAATAGGTACAGGAATAAAAGAAATATTTTATAATGCTTCATTTCATGCAAATGAATGGATAACCACACCGTTATTAATGAAATTTATAAAAGAGTATTGTTTTCAATATCTACAAAATAAAAATTTAATGGAATTTAAAGCAAGGGATTTGTATGAGAATGTAAGTTTATATATAGTTCCAATGATAAATCCAGATGGTGTTGATTTAGTCACAGGGAGTTTAAAAAATGTGGATAACTCGTATAAAAATGCACAGGAAATTGCAAAAAAATTCCCCAATATAGTTTTTCCAAGTGGATGGAAAGCAAATATAGAGGGTGTGGATTTGAATTTACAATTTCCAGCAGGTTGGGAGCAGGCAAAAAAAATTAAATATGCACAAGGATTTGATAAACCAGCACCAAGAGATTATGTAGGAGATAAACCATTAATTGCACCAGAATCATTAGCAGTGTATAATTTTACTTTGAAACATAATTTTAGATTAGTTATAGCATATCATACGCAAGGAAAAGAAATATATTGGAATTTTCAAAACTATACCCATCCAAAGGCTGAATATATAGGAAAAAAATTTAGTGAGGTTAGTGGATATATTCTAGCTGATGTTCCTTATAATTCAAGTTTTGCGGGGTATAAAGATTGGTTTATTCAGAAATACAGTAAACCTGGTTATACAATAGAGGCAGGGATTGGTGAAAATCCATTACCAGAAACACAATTTGATGAAATATATGAAAATAATTTTAAAATTTTAGTTTTAGGGATGGTGTTATAGTATAGCTAACTTACCTAAGTGAACATGAAATTGAAAAACTACTTTTAGAGCCAATGTAACAAATAGTTATAAAATACTAAATGAGCTAAAGACAATTCTTTAGCTCATTTAGTATTTCAATAATCAAGTTAAACTAATTTTAAAACTATAAACTAAGTTTTCCCCAATGTTCTTTCAAATTGCAAAGTCTATTAATAGAATCAATTTCACTATCAGTGCAAACTCCATAATAAAACTTAATTTTAGGTTCTGTACCAGAAGGCCTAACACAGCACCAACTAGAATTTTCTAATTCAAAATATAATACATTAGATTTAGGCAAACCAGTTTCAGAAGCCTGGTTAGTTCTATAATCAATAATAACATTTGTTAAATAATCCCTAAAAGCTAAAACCTTAAGTCCAGCTAATTCTTTAGGTGGGTTACTACGTAAATTTTCCATTATAGATTTAATTTTTTCTGCACCTTCAATTCCTTTAAAAGTTAAAGCTGTTTGACCTTCTTTGTAATATCCGTATTTTTTATAAATATTTTGCATTTGATCTAATACAGAAAATCCTTTAGATTTATAGTATGCAGCAGCTTCACAAGTTTTCATAACAGCAACAACACCATCTTTATCACGCGCATGTGTTCCAACTAAACAACCATAGCTTTCTTCAAAACCAAAAACATACTCATATGAATTATCATGTTCAAATTGTTTTATTTTTTCACCAATATATTTAAAACCAGTTAAAACTTCAAATAATTTAATATTATATTCTTTAGCAATAGCATGTGTTAAATTTGAAGAAACAATTGTAGTAACCATAGCTCCATTTGAAGGAAGTAACCCTTTTTCTTTTTTTTGAGAAAGCTCATATTCTGCAATAAACAAAGCAGACATATTTCCAGTAAAAAATTCATAATCTCCACTTTGTTCGTTTTTAGCAAATACTCCTAATCTATCTGCATCAGGATCGGTTGCTAATACTAAGTCTGCATCAACTTTTTTTGCAAGCTCCAAAGCAAGATTAAAAGCTTTAGGATCTTCAGGGTTAGGATAATTTACAGTAGGAAAATTACCATCTGGTAATTCTTGTTCAGGAACTACAAACACATTTTCAAAACCTAAACTTTTTAAAATTGTTTGAACAGGAATGTTTCCTGTACCATGTAAAGGAGTATAAACAATCTTTAAATTTTTACCCTCAGAATTAACTGTGTCAGGGTTTAAAACAAGCTTTTTAAGAGCAGAAAGATACTTAATATCAATTTCTTCACCAATAACATTATATAATCCTTTAGCCTTAGCTTCTTCTAAATCTATCATTTTTATTTCAGAGTAATCTTGAATATTATTAACTTCAGAAATTATTTCACCATCAATTGGTGGTACAATTTGAGCACCATCCTCCCAATATACTTTATAACCATTATACTCAGGTGGATTATGACTTGCAGTAATAACGATACCAGCAACACAACCTAATTCTCTTACTGAAAATGATAATACAGGAGTTGGTCTTAAAGTATCAAACCTATATGTTTTAATTCCATTTGCATTTAGGCATAAAGCTGCCCACATACTAAATTCAGAAGAAAAATTCCTTGAATCAAAAGCTATTGCTACTCCCTTATCTGCTTTCCCTGTCTTTAAAATATAGTTAGCTAAACCTTGAGTAGCTTTAGTTACAGTATATTTATTCATTCTATTTGTGCCAGCACCGATAATGCCTCTTAGCCCTGCTGTACCGAATTCTAAATCTTTATAAAATCTCTCTTTAATTTCGTTTTCATCATTTTTTATTTGCTCTAATTCTTTTTTAGTACTTTCATCAAAAGTTGCACTATTGCACCAATAGTTATATTTTTCTAAATAATTCATATTACTACCTACCTCGTATTATAATATTTATAGTATTTAAAGTCTACTATATAAGACTTATTTTTTACTTGATTTGCATACTGCGAATTGTTCTCACCTACCTCGCATTTTTATTATATGTGTATAATAACAGATAATTATTAAGATAACAAGCATTTTTGAATAAATCACACTTGTTTTGGATAAAATGTAGTGATATAATTACCAATATAAAACTGAAAAAAATAAAAAAAATACATTATATTAGCATAATAATTAAATTATAAAAAGATATAATTTAATAAAACATAAAGGTTTATAGGTAACCTTTTAAAAACCTAAATATAATATGCAAGGAGATAAAAAGTATGTCAGAAGGTACACAATTAAAGAAAAAATTATTCAATGATAAAAAAGTTGGATGGGAAGGTTTAACAGAGGAAGAAAAAAATGAAATATTTAATTACAGTAATGGTTATATAGGGTTCTTAAATAAAGGAAAAACAGAAAGAGAAATAGTGCAAACATCAAAAGAAATGGCTGAAAAAAAAGGGTTCAAAGATATAAATACATTTTCAAAATTAAAACCAGGAGATAAAGTTTACTATATTAATAGAGATAAAAACATTTATTTAGCAGTAATTGGTACACAACCAATTGAAAATGGATTACACATTATAGGTTCACATGCAGACTCACCAAGGCTTGATTTAAAACCAAACCCTGTATATGAAGATAGCGGATTCGCATATTTAAAAACACATTATTATGGAGGAATAAAAAAATACCAATGGACAACAATACCACTTGCAATTCACGGTGTTATTGTAAAAACAAATGGCGAAAGAATTGAAATATGCATAGGTGAAGATGAAATAGATCCAATATTTACAATAACAGATTTATTACCACACTTAGCACAAGAGCAAATGGAACGTAAATTAAAAGAAGGTATAAAAGGAGAAGACTTAAATTTATTAATAGGAAGTATTCCCTATGATGATAACGAAGTAAGTGAAAAAGTAAAACTGAATATATTAAATATATTAAATAAAAAATATGGAATAACAGAAGTGGATTTTTTAAGTTCAGAAATAGAGCTTGTACCAGCATTTAAAGCAAGAAGTTTAGGTCTTGATAATAGCATGGTAGCAGCATATGGTCAAGATGATAAAATATGTGTATATACTTCACTAACAGCAATATTAGAAATAGAAAATCCTAAAAATACAGCAGTATGTATGATAGTAGATAAAGAAGAAATAGGAAGTATGGGAAATACAGGAATGGAATCACATGTATTTGATACATTTATTTCAGTAATTTTAAATAAAATGGGAATTAATAGAGTAAATTTATTAGACATGGTATTTTGCAATTCTAAAATGCTTTCAGCAGATGTTGATGCAGGGTTAGATCCAATATATGCAACAGCTTCAGAAAAAAATAATGCATCATATTTAGGTAGAGGTGTTGGAATTAGTAAATATACAGGTGCAAGAGGAAAATCTGGAGCATCTGATGCAAATGCCGAATTTGTAGCATGGGTAAGAAATTTATTAGAAAAAAATAATATAAGATATCAAATTTCAGAATTAGGTAGAGTTGATTTAGGTGGAGGAGGAACAATAGCATACATTCTTGCAAATAAAGGAATGGATGTTATAGATTGCGGAGTTCCTGTACTATCAATGCATGCTCCATATGAAGTTACAAGTAAATTTGATGTATTTGCAGCACATAAAATGTATAAAGCTTTTTGGATGGAATAAAAAGTAGTTACGGCAGTAAGTGTTTTGAACAACTTAAACACTTACTGCCGTAACTGATTTAAAATAAAAAGAATACAAAAAAAATATTACAGAAATATTACAGTAATATTACAAAAAAACTTTTTCTAAAAAAAAACTTGTCAAAAAAAGTCGAAGGTGTTATTCTAAATTTAGAACAAGATGAAAGGATTATTTTATGTATAACAAAAATGAACAAAAGAAAATAAAAGTTAATAAAATAAATAGTAATGAAGCAAACAACAATAACAAAAAAACAATAATTAAAACAAAAATAAAAATTGGAATAATACTTACATTATCAGTTCTAATACTTGCAATTACATTAATTACATTATTTTGTACTACTGTAGAATCAAACTTATCATTTCTAAACTATAAATTCTATATAATGGAATCACAATCACAATCCTATATTGCACAAAAAGGAGATTTGGTAATAGTTAAAAAAAATAAACCAGATGAAATAAAAAAAGGAGACCATATAGTATATAAAGATAAAAATATTTATTATTGTGACAATATAGTGGAAACAAAGAAAATAAATACACTAAATAAAATGGTAATTGCAGAAAAAGAAGGTGTTAGATATCAATTTTCTGAAGATGAAATTGAAGGTAAAATAGTATGCAAGATATCTAAGGTAGGAAATATAATAAATTTTCTTAGAACACCAATTGGAATACTTTTATTTGCAGTATTTGTAGTATGCATATTTATATTGTTAAGAATTTTATTGGTAAAATAAACAGAAAAATAAATAATAGCAATATAAAGTAATAAGAAATAAAGTATTTAAAATTAACCAATGATAATAATTAAAATATTAAATAAAATAATATTTTAATTATTATATATACTTTAGATGAGTAAAGGGGGGAAAAACAAAAGATGGAAAATAATAAGCAAAACAAATCAACAGGAAAAACAGTATTAATAGTAATACTATTAGTAGTAACAATAGTTGCATTAGTTTTAGCTACATATGCTTGGGCAAAATATACAACTACAATAAATGGCGAAGCTTCAGCACAAGTAGCTAAATGGAACATTTCAACAACAAAAGGTGAATCTTTATATTCAAAAACATTTGAACATGTTACAGCAGAAAGAATAGCTCCTGGAACAGATGGTAGTGTAGATGCTACAATAGATGTATCAGGAACAGAAGTTGATGTTGACTATAAAATGTCAATAGTAAGCGTAACAGCTGAAGAAGGAACTATACCAACTAATTTAGTGTTAAAAGCTACAGATGGAACTGTAATTTACAAAAATAAAGCAATAGTTGGCGAAGGTATAATTGCAGAAGGAAGAATAGCAACAACAGATACAACAAAAACAGCTACAAAAACATTGTCATGGGAATGGCCTTTTGAAACAGGAACAACACCTGAAGAAAAAGCAGAAAATAATGTAAAAGATACTGCAGATGGTGAAGCAGCAGGAAAAATTAAAATTACTTATAAAATAGATGCTGTTCAAGTTGAACCAACAGTAAAATAATTTGCAACATATAAACATGAGGGTTAGCCATCATGAAAGAATATATAAAAATATATTTTTTCATGAAGGCTAATTTTTAGGAGGAGTATATGAATAACCAAAGAGAAAATAAAATAATTATATATATAATAATAACAATGATTATACTAATATATATTGCTATGCTGTTTATTCATAATATAGTAGAAAAAGGAAAAATAAAAAACACAATTTCTACAAATATAGAATATCCAAGTAATGATGCAAATGGAGGAGAAATAAACAATAATACTAACAATAGTGATCGAAATAATAATAAAAACAATAGTAGCACTGAAAAAGACAATAAATCCAGTAAAGATGAAAAGGAACCACCTATAACAATAGATAATAGTGATAGATTTAGGGTTTGGCAAAATAATGAAGAGTGGAATGAATTAAAAAAATTAGATATATTTAACAACAGTTATTTTAAAAATCAATCCATTATTGCTCCAGGAGTAAGTGGCAAATATACTTTTACAGTAGAAAATGATCAAAATAAAATATGTAGATATGATATAACATTTACAGAAGAAAATAAAAACAATATAAATATAGTATATAGGTTAAAATTGAATGGAAATTACATAGCAGGGGATGAAAATAAATGGCTTACATATAAGCAAATTAATATAACAAAATCAAATATAAACCCACAAACATCTGATATATATACTATAGAATGGAAATGGGAAGATGCAGAAAATGATACAGAAATAGGAACAACACCAAATGCAAATTATACATTATATATTAAGATAGATGCAGAAGAAAAATAGGGGGTGAAAAAATGGATAATACAAAAGAAAATAACAAATTAAAAAATACACAGGATGAAAACGGACAAAACAAAAACATGCAAGTTGAAAGTATACAAGATGACAATATGAAGAATGAAAATACACAAGATAAAAATATGATAGTTGAAGGTATGCAAGATACAAATGTGCAAGATAAAAATGTGCAAGATAAAAATACACAAAACAAAAATATACAAAATGCACAACATGAAGAAAATAAAACAAAAAAAGTAATAAATATAATTTTCAAAATATTAGGTATAACTATAATAGTAGTAGCTATAACAATATTAATACGAGTATTAGTATTCAAAAAATATGATATATTGGGATATAGAATGTATTTAATAATGTCAGGAAGTATGGAACCTACAATACAAGTAGGTGATGCAGTAATAACAAGGGATATTAGTAATCCACAAATAGGAGATGTAATAGCTTTTCAACCAAATAACACTAATGATACAACTGTACATAGAATAATAAAAACATATACAGATGAAGAAAAAACAGTATATCAAACAAAGGGTGATAATAACAATACAGAAGATAAGGGATTATTAAAAATAGAACAAATTCGTGGAAAAGTAATGTTTAAATTACCTAAATTTGGAAATGCAATATTATTCATAAAGAAAAATATAATTATAATAGCAATTCTACTTATTGGAATTATTATAGTAATTTCATTAATAAGGAGGCTGATGTAGATGAATAATAATAAAAATAAAAGCAATAAAATATTAATATTGTGTATAATATCATCTATAATATTAGTTGTAATATCAATATTTGTATTTGCATATGCAAAATACAAAACTACATTAACAGGAGCAACATCAAAACAAGTAGCAAAAATAATTTGTGAAATGGAAGTTACACAAGAAGATAATAGTAATAATTCTATAAATCCATACTGTAATGTTAGTGTAAAGAATTATAATAATAAAAATGAACTTACAGAAACTAATGTAACATATAAAATTGAAATACAGCCAAAAGGAGATTTGGTAGTACCAGAGTATTATTGGGAAGATTCTAAAGGTGTGAAAGTTGCATATAATACTAATGTTGTAGGAAAATTGGGACATGAAAGCGAAGAAGTTAATAAATATAAAGTGGTATTTGTTAACTCAGGTGAAAGCCAGGTAACTAGAGTTGTTGACTTTAATTTGGTTGCTGTTCAGGAAGATTAAATAAAAAATATATAACGCCAAACTGGAATATGTAATTCGAGAGGCGTTTTTTTTATTATACTTAAAGTATGAATAGAGCATATCCGTAAGCTTGTGGAGAATTATGAAGAAAAATGTACAAATATTACAGAAGTGAAATAAAAATGACATATAAATATAATATGTGTTGTGTTTTAAAATTCCGTAAGTTTTTTGGTTTTGGACTGTTTTAAGTGGTATTGAAAATGTGTGCGATTTTTTATTAAAATAAAGAAAACAGAAGAAAAAAATAAAGATGGCATAATAAAAAATAAGTGAAACAAAAGAAAAAACAAAGGGAGGTCAAAACGAAAATGAATAAAAACAAATTACTTAGTTCTAATGATACAGTGAAATCAACAAATATAAACAAAAAAATAAAAGTATTATTCATAGTAATAGCAATGATATTATCAATTATTACCATTAATTTTGGCATCTCTAAATTTAGGTTAGCAAGTAAAAATACAGTAGAGTTAAAATTTTATGAGTATAAAATTGCAGAAAACGAAATACAAGTTTCACCACAAGAGTATACACAACAGGCAGTAATAAAGATAACAACACAGAAACCAGGAACAAAAATTCAATATAAATTAGCAGATGACAGTGATTGGATAAGTTATACAAATGAATTTGTAATAAATAATAATACCACAATTAGTGCAAGACTTGTAGGTATTACAGAACAGTTTGAAGGACCAGTTACAAAAAAAAGTGTAACTAATATAGCGGTTGCAAAAATAGGGGAAAAAACATATAAAACAGTAAAAGAAGCAATAGCAGACTGTGAAGAAAATGCAGAAAATACAGAAACAAAAATAGAAATGTTAGCTGATGTAGTAGAGGCTTTTGAAATACCAGTAGGTAAAAATATAGTGTTGGATTTAAATGGAAAAACAATAACTTCAGATGCAAATGCATTAACAGAGTCAGGAAATTTAGAAGCAACAGCTGTGGTAAAGGGAACATTTAAATTAATAAATTCAGAGCAGGTAGAAAATTCAAACCAAAGTTCATCAAACGAACAAAATCCAAAAGGCAAATTGGTTTCACAAACAGGAATAGCAATAAAAGTAATCAACCAAGGAAATTTCACACTAGGAATAAAAGAAACACAAAGTGAAGAAATAAATGTAAGTAAAGTAAACCCAGTAATCATAGGCAAAACAAATGGAGTAGTTGTTGAAGACGGAGGAAAATTTAATTTTTACGATGGAAAAATAATATCAACAACAACTGAAGAAAATGTAAATAATTCTATAATTGGAAATATAACAGAAACACCAACAAACTATATTGCAATTCCTAAAAAAGAAGGAGAATATGAAGTATCAACATTAGAAAAACAATATATTGTAACATTTGATGCAAATGGAGGAATTGCAAATTTTAATACAAAATTAGTTATAACAAATCAGCCATATGGAACTTTACCTGTAGTAGAGAAAAAAGAAGGATACGAATTTGTTTGTTGGGAAAGAAAATTAACAGAAACAACAACAGAAACAATAACAGACACAACAATAGTTTCAACACAAGCAGATCATATAATTAAAGCAAAATGGAATGCAAATACATATGAAATAAATTACAATTCAAATGGAGCAACAGGAACATTAGAAAATACAGCATGTACATATGATAAAGAATTCACAATAATACAATCAACACCATTAACAAAAGCTGGGTATACATTCAAAGAATGGAATACAAAGCAAGATGGTACAGGAATAGCATATATGCCAGAGCAAAAAGCAAAAAATTTAACATCAGTAAACAACTCAATAGTAACATTATATGCAATATGGCAAGATACAATAGTACCAACCAATACAGCACCAACAGCAACTTCAACAACAAATACTATAACAGTACAAAATAATCAAACAGATGAAGGCTCAGGAATAAATAAATCAACAATAGAATATGCAATATGCTTAGGAGAGAATTCAGATGGAACAAAGCAATGGTCAAAATGGCAATCA
Source organism: uncultured Clostridium sp. (assembly GCA_900557045.1). GTDB lineage: Bacteria > Bacillota > Clostridia > TANB77 > CAG-508 > CAG-492. The sequence goes on along the minus strand of USQY01000043.1, from coordinate 3,210 downwards.
TCGAATATTTTTGAACAATTAAAATCAAATACACAATATGGAATAAAAACAAAAGTAATAGATAATGCAGGAAATGGACCAGTAGAATCAGAAATAGGAATAATAAGCACACAAGATATAACAAATGGTACACTAGAATTTTACAAAGATACAGAACAAGGCGAAATAATAGTACCAGAAACAAATTCAAGTGATAAATTAAAATACATAAATAGTAACATATACATAAAAATAACACAATCTATAACAGGAACTACATCATATACAGTAAAAACACCAGAAGAAACAATAACAACATATACTGAAAATACAGTAATATCAACATGTGCAGGACAATATGAAATAACATTAACAACAACAGATGGAACAAACAGTAAGTCAGAAAAATATTATATAAATATAGATAAAACACCACCAACATCAATACCAACATATACAAGCACAACAAACACAGTAACAGTAAATGCAAATGCAGTAGATGATGAAAGTGGAGTAGGTGAATTAGTATACACAATAAAAAAAGAAGGCGTAGAATTAGAAACAAACACAATAGGTGAATTTAGTGGGTTAGAAGATAATAACACATATGAAGTAGTAATAATAATGAAAGATAAATTAGAAAATGTATCAACAATTACAACAACTGTAAAAACAAGTAAATTGCAACCAGGTGAACTAGAATTTGAAAAATCTAGTACAAGTACAAAATTTAATGCATCAAATACAGAAGATAACAATGTTTGGATAAATGAAAATGTTAATATTAGTATAATAGAAAGTATACCAGGAACAACAACTACATATATGGTAGAAAAAGTAGGTGAAACAGGTACAAAATATACTGAAAATGCAATAATTACAACAACAGATGGAACATATAAAATAACACTTGAAACAACAGATGGTAATAATGTTGAAAATGTAGTATATTACTTTAACATTGATAAAACACCACCAACATTAACATTAAGTAAAATAACACATAAAGATGGTGTATATGGAGAAGATTTATATAATGAATTTTATATAATAAATATACAACAATCAGATAATTCAGAAATAGATGTAACAAAATATGAATTAGGAATACAAACAACAGAATATTTTAAAACAAATGGAACAGAAATAACAGAAAATTCAATTAATGTAACAGAAAATGGAACATATACAATATATACAAAAGATATAGCAGGAAATGAAACAGTAAAAGCAATAGAAATAACAAATATAGGTTATGATGTTGTATATGATTTAAATGGAGGAATATCAACACAACCAATAGCAAATCAAGTTAAGATAAAAGGTTCAAATTTAACATTAACAGATGCTAAACCAACAAAAGAAGGATATCAATTTAAAGGTTGGGCAACAACAACAAATGCAACAGTGCCAGAATATGTATCATCAGGATTATATACACAAGAAAGTAAAATAACATTATATGCAGTATGGGAAGAGGTAGTAGCATCAGCAACAATAGGAGAAATAACAACATATTATAAAAGCGTACAAACAGCAATAGAAGCAGTTAGTTCAAATAATGGTGCAATAGTAACTTTAGTGAAAAATGAAATACATGAAAACATTACTGTGGCAAATGGACAAAATATTATTTTGAATACTAATGGAAAAACTTTAAAACCAGCTGAAGGTACAGAAGAAATTGTAATTAGTAATTATGGAACATTGACAATTGAAGGAAATGGAATAATAGTAAATGAAAGTGTTGATAATAGATGTGTTATAAACAATAATGGAAATTTAAATTTGAATGAAATTAGATTGAAAAGTACAAATGGAGTAGCAGTAAATAATACAAGTACGGGAAGTATTAATATTAATGGAACTGAAATTGAAACAAGTGGAGTAGGTGTTTGCAATTATGGAAATACAACAGTATCAAACGGAACAATAATTGGTGGAATAGAAGTAAACTCAGGTAAAGTTACTGTAACAGGTGGAACTGTAGGAAGTAGCAATACCACTTATGGAATATCAGCAATTACTTCAGGAACTGTTATAATAGGTGATAAAACAACTGCTGTAGATAATAGTGTACCTTGCATAATTGGAAAAAATACAGGTGTGTATGTAGGTGGTACAGCTAGACTAGAGTTTTATGATGGTAGTATTATTGGAGAATCTGGAGAAGGCAGTGCTATAAATGGGACTGTTAATGCAATACCTAGTGGGTTTGAGGTTGATAAGGTTGTAGAAACAGTTGATGGTGTGAGCAGAGAGATTGCTAGGTTGAGTACGGTTGCGAAGTTGAGTAGTGGAAGGGCTGTTAATGCTAAGATGAAAAAGTTGTCTGGTACAGCGAATGCTAGTTACAGTACAAGTAATACTAATATACAGGCTATTTTGAAATCAGATATAGCACCAGATATTTCAACAATGACTTCGGATAACATAGTGTCTAATTCAACAATTCCTATATATATGTGGTTTGATAATGGAACAATATATTGGTGGAGTGAGGCTAATAAGATTAAGTGTTATAAATTATCTGATTGGATGTTTTATAACTTCCAAAAATTAGCAAATATAGATGGAATATCAAGCTGGGATACAAGCAGTGTGACAAATATGAGTTATATGTTTTCTTCTTGTAGAACATTAACAAATATAGAAGCATTAGCAAATTGGAATACAAGCAGTGTGACAGATATAAGTAGGATGTTTTCTTCTTGTAGTACATTAACAAATATAGAAGCATTAGCAAATTGGGATACAAGCAGTGTGACAGATATAAGTAGAATGTTTTCTTCTTGTAGTACATTAACAAATATAGAAGCATTAGCAAATTGGGATACAAGCAGTGTGACAGATATAAGTAGAATGTTTTCTTCTTGTAGTACATTAACAAATATAGAAGCATTAGCAAATTGGAATACAAGCCGTGTAGCAAGTATGAGTGATATGTTTGGTTATTGTAGTAACTTAACAAATATAGAAGCATTAGCAAATTGGGATACAAGCAGTGTGACAGATATAAGTAGAATGTTTTCTTCTTGTAGTACATTAACAAATATAGAAGCATTAGCAAATTGGGATACAAGCAGTGTGACAGATATAAGTAGAATGTTTTCTTCTTGTAGTACATTAACAAATATAGAAGCATTAGCAAATTGGAATACAAGCCGTGTAGCAAGTATGAGTGATATGTTTGGTTATTGTAGTAACTTAACAAATATAGAAGCATTAGCA
>USQY01000042.1 GCA_900557045.1 uncultured Clostridium sp. | reverse complement strand
TTAAAAAATATTGGATAGCATTTTCAATATGTGTATAGATTAACTAGCACAACAGATTAATTAATAATTAAATTATATAGAAAAATTTTATTTTTATTGAATAATTATTAATTTATTTTTTTTATTAAATAATGAATAATCTTTTTTCTAAAAATTAAATTATTCATTAATAGTTATCTAATTTTATCTATTAATAAATCTTAAGTCTTCACCGAAAAAACGACATATATTATAATTTCCAATAAGTCTTGAAGTAATACGCTCACCATAAGTTTTATTTAAAATAGGCAAACTTAAATTAGTAGATATAATAGTTTTTAAACATTTGTTATTTTGATTTAGTAAACGTGAATTTATAATATTAAATAATTCAGTGAATTTGATATTATTTAATGATTCTGTACCTAAATCATCTATTATTAATAAATCAACATCTAATAAATTTTTATATGTGGTATCGGAAATATTATTTTTGTTAAATTTATAATCAATAATAGTATCTAGCATTATAGGAGCTGTTTGATAAAGAACGGTTTTATCTTTTTGAATAATTTCTTTAGCAATACAGCTAGATAAAAATGTTTTACCTAAACCAGTATTTCCTGTAAATAATAAATTTTTTTCATTAGGATCATCAAAGTTTTTAATAAAATTTAGACAAATATTTTTTATTAAATTAATGTTTTCCCTAGGAGAAATTTCAGAATTGTATTTGTCTTTATCGATTTTATCAGAATATTTTTCTGAGGAAAAGTTTTCAAAATTTTGATTTTCTAAGTTTGAAAGATTTGATTTATTGTATTCTATATTAAAAATTTCTTGTTTAAGACAGTTGCACATTATTGAATTATAATTATCTTGTATATATCCAGTATCATTACATAATTTACATGAATAATTTGGTGATAAAAAATCATTTGGTAAATTTAAAACCTTTAGTATTTGTGCTTTTTCCTCTTTTAAATTTTCTACTTTAATATTCAATTCTTGCAATAATTCAGGAGAATTTGATAATATTAAATTTTTTGCGGTTGATATTCCTAATTTGAATAATTCATCGTCAATTTCTTGAAGTCTAGGGTTTTCGGAATATAATTTATTTTTTCTTTCTTCTAAATTTTTTTCTGCAGATAATCTTTTCTTTTCATATTCTTTAAGAACATTTGTAATTATAGTATTATTCATTTCTTCACTCCATTCTTTATTATAAAGTAGAATTATTTGCATAAAAATTATCCCAATTTGAACGTTCTCTTTGCTCATAATTTGTATAACCAGTTTGCTTTTCAAGCTTTTTAATATTTTGAGTTTGTGTTTTTGCTTGTAATAAATAATTATTTACGGCATCAGGGGTTTTAAGCTTTCTATCATGCCAATCTGTTAATATTTTATCTAAGTAATCAAAATTAAAATTAGCTTTTGAAGTTGTTTTTTTCAAGGCAAGTTCAATTATATCAAAATTATATCCATATTCTATATTCCATCTTGAAACATAGCCTTCTTCATATTGTGATAATTGTCTATTTAAATTTAATTTTTTAGAAATAGTTGAACTTAAAGATTTTAATTTTTCCTGTTTTTGTTCATATAACTCTAAATCATTAAAAGTTTTAATATTATTTTGAGACCAAGCTTCTGCAACTGTTTGAATATAGTTTCTATGAAGAGCAGAACGGTTAAAACAATATCTGAAAAGAGCTATCATAACTTCTTCATCAAATTTATACTTTTTAAACCATAAGTCAATATCACTATACCATGATGGTGACATTATTCCTTGGAAAAATTCGTTATTTATATTTTCTATTGCTTTTGAACGATATTGGTTTTTAGCTGTTTTAGCTAATTCTTCTGGTGAAGATGTGATTTTTGGATTATATAATTTATGAAGTTCTATTTCTTGTAAATTGTTTAAAATATATCCAGTGTTCTTTTTTGTGATAATTTTTTGTTCTTCCCAAAATTTGATACCATCTTGAATAACCTTTAATGGAAGTTGTAATTTTTTTGCAAGATCATTTACCTTTATATCTTTTCCGTATTTAGCAAGAAATACCATATATAAATATATTTTTATGTAATTACCATCTGCATATGATAAATATTCTGTAAAAAAAACATCTGGTAAAGATGTTGATGAAAATATTAGTGGTGAATCATTTTGTTCTAGTTTCATATTACTTCCTCCATTTATTGTGTTACATATTTGGTGAAATTATATCATTAAATGGTAAAATTTACAATATAAAAATTAAAAACTTTAATTGTGTAAAATATGCGTTAAATTACAAAGTAATTTCTAGTTGTAATGTTTGAAAAAACATAATTTTAATATTAATAATCTTATATGAATAAATATCCTTAATTTGGAAAATATAGTAATAACATGATTGTTAGAGGTGATAGTATGTATGTAGAAATACAAAAAAGGAGAAAAATAAAAAAAAAAATAATACTTTTTTCAATTGCTGTTATATTAGTTTTGGGTGGAGTTATGTTGTTTAGAATATATGCAGGTATAGAGGTAAAAGAATACAATGAAGTTGATGCCAAAAGGTTATCTCAAACGATTAATGAAAGAAAAGAAGAAGATATAACAATTACTCAAATGCTGGAAACAGTGACTAATAGTGTTGTTGGAATTTCAAAATTAAAAAATAATGGAAATACTGTTTTTTCTGAGGATGGTATTACACAAATGGGAATTGGTAGTGGAGTAATTGTTTCAGAAAGTGGATATATATTAACAAATGAGCATGTTTCGGGACCTAAAAATAGTACATGTTATGTGACAATGGAGGATGGAAAAAATTATAATGCATTTGTTGTATGGTCAGATTCAAATTTAGATTTATCAATTATAAAAATAAATATGAAATGCATAAATTATGCAAAATTAGGAGATTCAAATTTAGTGAAAGTAGGAGAAAGTGTGTATGCAATAGGAAATCCAATTGGATTTGAATTTCAGAAAACAGTTACATCAGGAATTGTAAGTGCATTAAATAGAACAATAAAATTTAAAGAAAATGAAAAAGAAATATATATGTCAAATTTAATTCAAACAGACGCAACAATTAATCCTGGAAATAGTGGTGGCCCCCTAATAAATAATAATGGAGAAATAATTGGAATTAATACAGTAAAAATAACATCAGCAGAAGGGATAGGTTTTGCTGTTCCTATAAATGTTGTGAAACCTATAATAAAAAAATTAGAAAGCGAAGGAAAATTTGAAGAAGCTAGTATAGGAATATTTGCATATGATAAAAATGTTATACCATATTTAAATTCTAATATAAAATTTGATACAGGAATATATGTTGCACAAATTTCAATGGATTCTTCAGCATATAAAAGTGGGTTACAAATAGGAGATGTTATAACAAAAATAGATAATACAGCATTAGAAAAAATGTGTGATTTGCGAGAATATATATATGGAAAAAACATAGGTGACAATGTAAATTTAACAATATTAAGAAACAATAGAGAAATACAAATTGGAGTGAAATTATTACGAAAATAAAATTTATTAAAAATATTTATTTTAGGAGGTTTATTTTGGAAAAATCATTATGGATTGTAGATAGTAAAGAAACAAATTATCCAATATTAGAAAAAGATGAAACAGCTGATGTTTGTGTAATCGGAGGAGGAATAGTTGGAGCAGTAACTGCATATTTGTTAATTCAAAAGGGATTAAATGTAATAGTATTGGAAAAAAGTAAAATATGTATGGGAGTAACAGCAAATTCTACTGCTAAGTTAACAAGCCAACATGGATTATTTTATAAATATTTAGAAAATGAATATGGATTAAACTTTGCAAAATCATATTTAGAGTCTAATGAACAGGGAATACAACTTGCAGAAGAAATAGTAAAAAAAGAAAATATTGATTGCGATTTTGAGAAAAAAGATGCTTATGTTTTTGCAACTAATATTAGTGAATTAGAAAAAATAAAACAAGAAATAGAGGTATTAGAGAAAATAGGTTTTAATGCTGAATATATAGAAAATATAGATATACCAGCGGAAAATGTAAATGGTAGTATTAAATTTAAAAATCAAGCACAATTTAATGCAAGAAAATATACAATTCAATTATTTGAGAGAATATCAAAAAAAGGAGCAAAAATATTTGAAAATAGTAAAGTTGAAAAAATTGAAAAAATAGGAGAAAAATACTCTATAAAATCTGGAAAAAATAGAGTGACTGCAAAAAAAGTAGTCATAGCAACACATTATCCAATAAAAAATTTTCCAGGAATATATTTTAGTAAAATGTACCAAGATAAAACATATGCTATTGCAGTAGATACAGGGAAAAAAGAAAATGAAAATATAATTGAAGGAATGTATATTCAATCATCTGAGCCTGTAATTTCATTTAGGACAGCTAAATATAATGGAAAAAACTTATTAATAGTTTCAGGTTCAGGGCATAAAACAGGTCAAACAAATATAAAAATGGAAGATAATTTTATTAATTTAGAAAACTATATAAAAAAATATTATCCAGATGCAAAGGTTATGTTTAAATGGTCGACAGAGGATTGTGTAACACTAGATAAAATACCATATATAGGTAAATTTTCAAATTTATTGCCAAATATGTATGTAGCTACAGGTTTTAAAAAATGGGGAATGAGTACAGCACATGTTGCAGGAAAAATTATATCAGATTTAATACTAAAAAAAGAAAGTAAATATGCAAATATTTATACAGCAACAAGGTTAGAACCAATTAGGAATATTAAAGAATTTGGTAATATCTTAAAGGAAAGTACAAATTCTTTATTTTTTAATAAAATGAAATCAGCAAATACAATGTATGATGATATAAAATTAGGAGATGGTGGAGTAGTAGATTTAAATGGGAAAAAGGTAGGGATTTATAAAAGAGATGATGGAGAAGTTTTTGCAGTAAAGCCATATTGTGGTCATTTGGGCTGTTTGGTGTCTTGGAATAATTTAGAAAAAACATGGGATTGTCCATGCCATGGGTCTAGATATGATTATATGGGAAATATTATAACAGAGCCTACCGTTAATAATTTGCATAGAATTGATTTAAGTTGAATTAAATAATAAGAATAAAATAAAAAATGGATATATGATGATAACTCAGATATCCATTTTTTATATATGGTGCAACTGGAGGGATTCGAACCCCCGACCTTCCGGTTCGTAGCCGAACGCTCTATCCAGCTAAGCTACAGTTGCAAAACTATATATTATTATAACTGTTTTTTTAATAATTTTCAAGAGAAAAATTATTTTTTACAAAAATTTTTAAAAAGGTATTGAAAATTAGTTAGAATTATGTTATATTATATAAGTCTTGAGTATACATTTACTATAAGATAAGTAATCGAGGCGTAGCGCAGTTGGTAGCGCGCGTGGTTTGGGACCATGAGGTCGCAGGTTCGATCCCTGTCGCCTCGACCAGAAAAAGGAGCTTTTTACAAGCTCCTTAAACTTTTATTAGGCTATTTTAAGCCTTTTTTTATTTTTCCAACTTTCTCAAAATTCCTCTATATTTGTGCTACTGCATTCATTATTGCATTCAAGATTTATTTTTTGAATGTAAAAATTGCATTCAAAATTAATAACTATAAACTACTTTTTAAATAATTTTTTAAAAAATGCAAATAATTTTTTATACCATTTTTCTTCTTTTACTTCAACTAATGCTACTTCTTCTTTTTTTATATTTTGTATTTCTGATTTAAATAAATTACTATTATACATATCATACTTAATTTTTAAGTCTTTATCATTTTCATTTATTATTCCCTCATTATAAAGCCTATAGAATTCCTTCTTATTTGTTAGTTCTTTATAAGTTTCTTCCAACATATCATTTGATACTCTTAAGTTTTTCAAAACAACAAATGCTTCTTCTTTTTTCATTTTAAAGAAACATGCTTCATCTTTTAATATTTCTTTAATAAGGTCATTCTTTTTTATGCTTATACCTTTGACTTTCAAACAATCTATAATTGAGTAATTCATTACTTTTAATTCGTCAATAAGAGTCATATTATTTTCCCTCCAACTCAAATTCATTCATTTGATGTTCTTTATTTTCATATACCAATTCGCCATTTTTTAATTTTTCTATCATTTGCAATTCTGTAACATCAGAAATTTCTAATGTTTCTGTATCTATCAAATACATTGGATGTTTTCCTGTCTCATCTGCTTGTTTTTCTCTCAACCATATTTTTCTTTTATAAGTTTTTGAACTTTCTTCATTTGTAACCTCTCCAACAAATGAACGCTCTAAACTGTCTTTTAAAATTCCAAATCTTCGAAATGCATCATTAAAAAACATAACAAATTCATTACCGGATATTTTTAATTTTTGCATTTTAGCTATTAAATTTTGTAATAGCTCTATACTTTCAATTTCAGTTTTATCCTCTTTTTCAACTGAATCCACTTCTATTAATTCTTTTACATAATCTACTGTAGCTTGTTCTTGAATGTTCAAAGCACTAGCATGCCCTTTTCTTGTCGCATTTACTAATACATCTTTTTTCCCTGAAACAAATTTTATACCATCTAATTTCATATTATTCTTTGCTCTGGCTAAATCATTTGCTTCAAATCCATCTTTATTAGTTATATTAATAGCTTCTAATGTTGCTTGACAATTTTCTGTTGCAAATCCAATATAAAAATGTCCCTTATTAATACCTTGTGTAAGTATAACAGCTGTCATCTGTTCATCTAATCCATCTATAATTTTTTTATAAATTCTAGAAAAGTCAAAGCATGTTATTCGACTTTCGATTGTTAAAGCCTCTAGGTGCTTCTTGGAAAATTGTGAAGTATAATTTATTTTATTTCCTTGTTCTTGTTCTCTATATACATATCCTTCATCATATGTAAACAGCTTACACATTTTGGTATAGATGAATATCGCTTTTTCTTCAGCAGACATTTCTTCTGGCATTCCATTTAAAATCTCAGTTTTTATTTTTTCATTTAATTGCCATTCAGAGTCTTCATCAAAAATAGACACGACATCATCAACTTTACGAGCATCGAACCTACATTTTAATTTTTTTGTTTCTTCTTTTAGTTGTGATTCATATGTTTTATATAATTCTTTAAATTTTTGTTTGTAATTTTCAATATCTGGAATATAAAAATCGTCTAATATTCGATTAGTATTTACAAGTTGCCCTTGTTTATCAATATTTCCAAAAATACTTATCATTACCCTAAGATAATTTTGTATATTCTGTGACCTTTTTGCAAGTGCATTTGGTAATTTAAAAAGTTCTTTGTTTTCTTCAAAATTTTTAAACTTTTCAAAAAGTTCTTCATTTTTTAATATTTCAAATGCCTTTTTTACCATTAAATATTCAACATCTTCAATTCCTTCACTGTCTTCACAAAGCGTACTATAGCAGCGTTCTTCATTTCTTGACTTTATTATTTCTTCTATTCGTCTGTGTTGTATAGAATCTTCTTCATAATTTAAAATTGACTTGTCTAAATAATTAAAAATAATAGATATTGGTAATTCTATTTTTTTATCATCATAATAGAAACTTAACCCTTGATCCCACAGTACTGTAGTTTCGGTTGCACTTTTAAAATTTTTTTCATCCAAATTCAAAATTGTATCTAATATATCTTTTAATGGATCTCCACTCTTCTTTTCAACTTTTATTTCCATTTTTTCTCCTTAGTTTTTCAATATTCTTTTAAAGAATATTGAAATTTTTATGCCTTGCCTTACTCAACAAGATTTCTTAATATTTATTAACATTTTATCTTTTGACAAAATCTAGCTATTCTTATATTTTCATTATATAGCATCACCAAAATAATGACAATACTTTTAGTGATTTTTTGAAAAAAAATAGACTACTTTTTTCAAGTAATCTATCCTTAAATTTTAATCATTATTTATCAATTAAGTTCAAATCACATTTCATCTTCCTCTTCATCAAACCAATCAAAACTACTAGAATTAGCTTGTTTCATTGCATATTCTTTCATAGCTTGTTTTGATAAAATTCTATATCTTCTAATTCGCCTTCTAGGTCTTTTATTTACTTGTGGGTTAGGAACCATATTGCTGATAGCAATAATCCCAGAGAGAATGCTATCAACCTTGTTTTCCATTTTATTTTTTTGAATTTCAAAGTTTGCTCTTCCTCTGAATCTTGTAATTTCTGCTTCATAATTTGAAATTCTTTCTCCATACGTTCTGATATTATTTTTGGTAGTTCTTCCTTCATCTGCTTGTTCCAATCGTATATATTCTGTAGCACCGTTGGCTCTATTAGATAATAGTGCATTTGTACTACTGTTGGAACTATTTGACTTTCTTGTACTATTTTGTTGTTCTCTTTCAATTTTTCTAAATTCATCTTCCATGTTTCCTTTCAAATATTTTTCTTCAAATAATTTATTATCTCTACATTTATAACCTTCTGGTGTGGTATAAGTAATATATTTTCTTGTATCTGTCCAATTTACTTGATATCCTAACTTATTTATTGTTTTTATAAAATCTTCTTTACTAGTGCTTTCTGCAATTGATAAATCTATTGCATTTATTAGCTTAAATTTCCAGCTTTCTCCTCTTTCTGCAACTCTATATTCATTTCTTTTTATATAATTTGTTTTATCTTTTTTAGGAATAACTGAAGCTCCCATTTCTAAACATATTTCATCTGAATAATCTTTTAAATATTGCAAGTCCTTTTTACTCATTTGAATTTTATATCCATTCTCAAATGAAACCGAATTTACTATCAGATGATTATGCAAATGTTCTTTATCTATATGTGTTGCAACTAATACTTGAAACCCATTAAATGTATTTGCTAGTTTTAAACCTGCATTATGTACTTGGTTTGGTGTTAAATTATCTTTTGAATCAAATGACTGTATAATGTGTATATATTGCCTACCACCAGTCTTGTTGTATAAATTTTTTGTATATAACATTTCTTCTAAACAACTATCTGCCATACAGTCTTTACCAGTAATTAAATCTACAGTTGTTTTCTTATCTTGTGTAACATAATTTATAATTCTTTTTATGTTTGCTTTTGAGCTAATTGCTTCAATAACTGCCATATATTAATCACATCCATTCTCACTTCTTTTAAATTTATTGTTGTAATAGCTCTTTCATTTGCAAGTTTTGTTAGTTGATTAATATTGTTTCCAATTCGCCTAAGTTCAACATCCATTTTGTCTAATCCATTTATTATAACTATTTTATCTTTTAAGCACGAACTTAAAATAAATTTTGTTATTGTCATATTGCATTTATTAGCTTTTTTCTCAATTAAATTCTTTTCTTGCTCTGTTAATCGTATATTTATTTTCTTATCCTTTGACATATCACTCCTCCTTGAAATCCCTAAAACAAATTAAAGGGGTTTGGGTTCTCCCAATTTTGCAAGCTCTATTTGATGGTACTTGTACCTACAAATAGGAAGCTTGCAATACAATAAATAGTAAAATTATTTAGCACTATTTACAAAATTTAATTGGTTATTTGTTAAATAGTTATTTACTTTTTCAAGTTCATCTTTTTTGAATTTATTGAAAACTGATGTATATGTATTTAAAGTAACTGTTACATCTTTATGTCCCATTAATCTTTGTAAAACTACTGCTGTCATTCCTGCTTCAATACATCTCGTTCCATAAGTATGTCTTAAACCATGTGTACTTATATTTTTAGAACTTGTCTTTAATTCTTCTTCAAATATTCTTTTTAGTTCTTTATTTATTGCTGATGTTCTTATGTAATTATCATTTGTTGTAAATATTAAATTGTGTAAATTTTCATTTGAATATTTTAGCTGTTCTTCAAAAGTTGGCACTAAAAAATCTGGAATAGGTAAAGTTCTATTACCTGCATAAGTTTTGGTCTTATTTCCTAAAATAATAGCAAATTCTTTATCATTTGTAAGTGTTCTTTTTACATATAAAAGTTTATTCTCTAAATCTATATTTTCTATGCTTAATGCTAAAACTTCTCCAATTCTTAATCCCATATACATTTGTATTAAAAAAATATTTTTATAAGGTTCACTTTCTATTGAAGCCTTATTTAGATATTCTGTAAAAGCTTTTTGAACATTGATATCTAGTGCTTCTACAACTTTAGTTTGTTTATCACTTTTAGGTTTTATAACTTCATACATTGGGTTATATGCAATATATTTCTTAATTTCTGCCCTACGATATGCCTGTACAAATTGTTCATATAATTTTTTAATATATGAATCGCTTAAATCTTTTGTCGAATTTAAAAATTCTTGAATATCATTTTTGGTTATATCTTGAATTTTCATTTCTCCAAGTTTGCTATTTTTTATTTTATTTATAGTCCATTTAAGCCTTGCATATTGACCACCAGAAATCGTATTAGAAGCAAGTTTTTCTTCTCTTATATCTTCCATGATTTTTACTAGCTTAATTCCGTTTTTCTCCACATAAATATCATTATTCATTTGATATTTTACTTCGTTTAATTTATTTAAAACTTCTTTTTGTGTTTTGCCATATACTGATTTTCTAATAGCTTTTCCATCTTCTGCTATTCCTGATATATATTGACCTATCCATCTTTTATTTTTCTTGTCTTCAAATATTGTGCCTTCTCCATTTCCTCTTCTTCTTTTTTTCTTCATAATTATTAACCTCCGTTTTCTTATTTTGATATTTCATTTACTAAACTTGAAATATAATATTCTTTTATATTTTCGATTTTTTCACATTTTAAAATCTTACCAAATACTTTCTCTAGTATTGGTAAAGTTACTTTATCTAGCAATTCTAGTTGATTACTATCACATAGTCTTTTTACTGCTAATTGATATAGCTTTATTTGGTTTAATAGATTTTCTGGTAAATAATCTATATTTTGAATATATATTTTTTTCTGATTAAATATTTCATTGTAATCTGATGTTTCTTCTTGTACCAAATTTTCTTTTTTTATTTTTAAATTAATTATATTTAATCTTTCTTTCATTCCATTATTTTTTATATCTTTATCTATCTCTGTATCTAACTCTTTATCTATATCTATCTCTATTGGACTATTTGGTGGACATTGTCCACTTAATAATTTTTGTTTTTCTCTTTGCTCTCTTTTTTGCTTTGCCCAACCAGTTTCGCTACCTACCATATTTTCAAATCCTGCTATTCTAAAACAATTTTCTTCTTCTGTATAAATTAGATTTAGTTTTTTAAATAATTCCATTGCTACAATGACAGTATCTCTACTAAAATATTTTGTATCTCTTACTATTTTGTCTGCATCATAAGGAATTATCATTTTTCCTAATCTTGAAGCAAGTTCTCCATTATTATTTGCAGTTTGTAGGCATAGCATTTGATATAAAACTATGTATTTACAGCCATCTTGTTGTGATAATAAAAAGTCAATTTCTGCTAGATTAAAGAAATCTGTTTTTAATTTTATCCAATAATATCTTTTTGTTTTCTCCATAATTTACTCACTTTCTAGTATTTCTACTCTTTTTCTATTGTTAAAATTAAGGAAAAATGATATACTACTTTTATAAAGATTGCTTAAGTCTTTATGTGGCATTTGTGCAAAAGTTAGCTCTCCAAAGTGTGCTTTTGTATAAATGCTTTTTCTTTTCATATAGCATCAATCCTTTTTTCCATCTTCCATAAAATATAAGCGATTTTTTGTATTTTTCTTGTTTTGCCTATATTTACAGAAGGGAAGTCTGCACGATTAAATATCTCGTTTGTTTTGTTTTCTCCCATATATAAATCCTTTGCAACATCTTTTACTGTTAGCATTTTAAATGGATCTTCTAAGCTCTTTACAGCTTGTTTTACTAACTCTTTCTTAAGTTCTTCACTAAAACTATCATTCATAATTTTTGTCCTCCTTTGAAATTATATATATCCATTTTGGATAACATCTAAGTAAAAAAATAAACTCTTTTATTTTGCTATAAACCTCCTTTCTAATTTTGGTTATCCGTTTTGGATATTTATATAATAATCCAAAATGGATAATAAGTCAATACCTTTTTCAAAAGTTTTAAAAGTTTTTTTGCCTTTATAAAACTTTGTTGGACTGTTTTCTTTAAAATATCAAGTCTCGATTGACTTTCCAAAATGGATATGATAAAATTTAGGCATACAATAGAAGAAGGAGAAAATTAATGAGAATTGGGGAAAGAATTAAATATTTAAGAGAAGCAAAAGGATTAACTCAAAAAGATGTTGCTAATAAATTAGGCTTAGAATCTGCTGCAGTTTCAAAATATGAACTTAATTTAAGAGAACCTAACATTGAAGCATTAAAAAAATTATCAGAGATCTTTGAAGTTTCAACAGACTTTTTATTAGGATTAACACCTGATGTTTATATTGGAGAAAAAGATAAAGCAACTTTTAATTTAACAAATATAAAAAATAAGTATGAAAAAAATCCAACAACAGAAATAATTGATACAGACGAAGCTGCAGGTTGGGCTGTAAATGAACTTTGTTGTGGAGTTGGCAAAACAACTTATGGTACAGTAGAATTAAATCAATATATTTCTTTTGAAGATATTTCTAAATTGATTAATGATTTTGAAAAAGCCAAATTACCAAAACCACAGATTTTATTAAAGGTTAGAGATAAAAAAGATAATATAATGATAGTTGAAATTGATTATTTTGAAAATGCGGATATACCATTAAAAGCTACAGATAGAGTGAATTTATATGCAAATAAATTATCTAAAAAATATAATGTATTGGGATTAGCAATGGATATTGATAAAAATAAAAATTGTAAAATAATCTATTCAACTTATATAAAAAATGGAGAAAATTATTCTATACCATTATTATTGCCTAAAACTGTATTGACTACTGGAGAATATTTAGAAATAATGGATAGATTATAGAAAGAGGTAAAATTATGACTATTTTAGAATTTATATTAAATAACAATGATTATTTAGAGGATTTAATTACAAGAAGTACATATCATTCAAATGCTATTGAAGGAAGTACATTAACTTATGCTGAAACTTATGCTATTCTTTATAACGACAATAGCTTTAAAATTGAAGGAAAAGAGCCAAGAGAAATATATGAGGCTATTAACCATAAAAAAGCCTTAGAATTGGTTTTCAAGAATTTACAAAATGATGATGGATTTGATGAAAGATTTATTAAGAAATTAAATGAAACTATAAATAGAGATATTAAAGACACAGAAGGATATAGAACTGTTCAAGTATTTATTAGAGGTAGTGAGCATATTCCACCAGCTCCTGAAAAAATACCTAATTTAATGACTTATTTTGTTTATAATTACAACCATGATGAAGAAGATATTTTTACTAAAATTGCAAGATATCATATTGAATTTGAAAAAATCCATCCCTTTGAAGATGGAAATGGTAGAACTGGTAGACTATTATTAAATTATGAATTGTTAAAAAATAATATTCCCCCTGTTGTTATTAGCAAAGAGGAAAGAGTAAAATACTTTGAATTTTTAAGAAACAATGATAGTACAGGTTTAGCTGAATGGTTAAAAGAATTATCTACAGAAGAAAAAGAAAGAATTGAGAAGTTTGGGTATACAGAATAGAGGGATAAATATATGGCAAAAAGTAAGATTATCAAAGAATTAGCAAACAAAGAAGTTTCATTAGAAGTTGCATTTAATAGATTGTTAATCATTGCATCGGATTTAAATAATGATGATTTAGTAAATTGGGCAACAAATGAACTAAATGGATACTCTAAAGATTCAAAAATTCCTAAATACAGGGAAGGAAAAATGGGGCATATTGTTTATTCAGGAATAAACGGACGTATGCAAGTGAACAATCAGCCGTTACCATTATCAATATTTGACAAAGAGCTTTTAGATTATATAAGGATAAATTATTTTGATCAAGATATAGCAACTATTGAACAATTTGCCTTTGGTGATAATGGCAACATAGGTTTAGATTTAACGTATTTGGCAGGGATTGTGTATAAAAAAACATCTATACAGTGTATTAAAATTTCTATGCAATTTCCAAAAGAAATCTTTATAGGGTTACTAAGTACTATACGAACAAAATTATTAAAAGTTTTTATAGAATTAGATAAGGAATTTGGATGTTTAGATGATTTGGACATTGACACTAATGTGAAAAATTTAAAAGAAATTAATAATAAATTAAACATAATAATTTTTGAAGATAATTCTGTTACTATAGGAGATGGAAATAAACTAAAAAACAATTTATTTCAAAAACTAGGAGGAAAGAAGTAATGGGAATAAAAATTGGAGATAATAACAAAATAAAAAACACTAATTTTATAGAAAATGCAGATATAAAAATGGAAGGCAAAGAAAAGAAGACAGATGGATTTTGGAAACAAGTACTTGTTAATATAACATCAAATATTTTGTGGAAAATATTAGGAATTATATTTTCTGTTGCAGTATTATTTGGAATTGCAATGTTAGTAAATAATCATTAAAAATTTCTACTGCATTCAAATCACATTCAAAAATGGTCGAAGTGCTTAAAAATAGCTATATTCAAAAAGCTATTTCCTGTCGCCTCGACCATACGATAGCAATTTCTATGAAACTTAGAAAACGCAAAATTATGAAAAAAGGTATTAATCGGTATTTTTGATTAATACCTTTTCTATTTTATATGTAACTTCTAGCTATACTGGAAATAATTTACCATTAAAGAATTATATTATCTATATCTAAAAGCTCTATACTGAATTTTTAACAATATTTTGAATACAGAATCATTTAATGGGTATGATCTATGTAATCCTGAAAAATCAAGAGTATTACTAAAGTTAATTTTGCTATCAGTAAGATTTTGCATATAACCATTATTCCAAAGAACTTCTCTTTCATAATCGGTATATAAACCATATGGATATGTAAATACTTTTAGGATATTTTCATCATTAAGTTTTTCTCGTAGTTCAACATATGAATTATCAATATCAGCTAATAATTTTTCGGCAGTTTCATTATCATACCTAGCGTGAGTATATCCATGGGAATAAATTGAAATTAGTCCACTGTCATGCATTTCTTTAGCTTGGTCCCAAGTGTAATAGCTAGGAGATAAACCAACACAGCTGTTTACTACAAAAGAGGTCATAGGTATATTATATTCTTTGGCTAATTCATAAGCATATTTATAAACACCTTCATAACCATCATCAAAGGTTATTATAAAACTCCATTTAGAAATGGCCTTTTTTCCGTCTTTATAATCTTGCAAATCTTGATAACTTATTGGTTTATATCCCAATCTCATTAATCCGGTTATTTGTTTTCTGAAATTATCTACTGTTGTTTGCATATAATCATCTTCTATTTGGGATTCATCTGCAACGATATCATGATAAACTAATATTGGAATTTGTAAATTTTTTTGGCCAATATAATAAGTGTTGTTTACAGTTAAAACTTCATAAATAGTAAGGCTTAATATAGACAAAACAATAAGTGTTAAGATGATTAATATTATCTTTAGACTTTTATTCATTTTTTTATTTACAGGTAAATTTTGATTTTGAGTATTTAAAACTGATTTATTGGAATTATTTTTATTTAAATTTTCTTTATCCATTGTATTTTCCTTCTTTCAAAAAATA
>USQY01000041.1 GCA_900557045.1 uncultured Clostridium sp. | reverse complement strand
TTGCTCTGCCTGTTTAATATTTCTCGTTCCCCATATGCTCGCACCGTTCACAACAATCGGTACGGCGTCCTCATTAGGTGTATATTCAACATAATATTCATTTTGCTTACCGACGCTGTCCGAATTGAACTGTACATTATGAAAGTATGTAAATGCTCCCATATACGTACTCCAACCGCCGTTTTGCTCACCCAAAACATCTGCACTTGCAGTTATTCCCGTAAGCAACAAAAGCGTCATTGCAAAAAATAAAATTTTCTTCCTCACAAAACATTCCTCCATATAAAAAAACAATACATTTTATAGTATATCACAAAATCGGATTTATGTAAAACTTAAATAATGGAATATATGCAATTAAATATTATATAATTAAGGCTATCGACATCAAAAAATAAAGTAGACAAAACCATATCGGTTTTGTCTACAATCCAAATTTTGCTTAATTCTTATTCTATACCTACAACTTCATATCCTGCGTCAACAACGGCTTTTTTAAGCACATCGTCCGACACGTCTTTTGCAAGTGTTACAACAGCCTGACCGCCGTTATCAAGTGAAACTTCCGCACTTACTCCGTCTATTGCGTTTAGCACCTCTCCAACTCTGCCTGTACAGTGTGAACACATCATTCCGTTAATTTTAATTGTCTTTGTCATAGTTATATTCTCCTTTTCATTTTTTCCTCCTTATTACTATTTATATTAATATTGTAACAATAAATTTTTCATTTTACAACAATTTTACACAATTTTTTAATGACATTATCCAAGATATTTTCTATGCGAAAATTTTACATTAGATTGTTTTACAACCGTGTAGTGCATTGTAGTTTCAATTTTTATATGCCCCAATAGCTTTTGTACTTGTTCAATAGGCATTCCTTTATCTATAGCTAAACTGGCGAACGAGCGGCGAAATCGATGTGGATGTGCCTTTTCAATATTTAAAGCTCTTCCTAACTCACGTATAAAAAATTCAATTGTCGCAGAAGTTAGTCTTTGATGAGGTTTATTTTTAGATACAAATAAAGCCACGTTTTCATCATCTCGTGTCTTTAAATATTCCTCTATATGTAATTTTGTTCTAACATCAAAATAAACCTCTCTCTGCTTGTTTCCCTTACCAAGAACAATACAAGATCTTTCAGCAAAATTCATATCTTTAATATCTAAATTAACTAGTTCTCCCACTCTCATTCCTGTTGAGTATAGTAGTTCAATTATTGCTAGTTCCCTTATATTTTTACAACCTTCTCTCATTTTTTCGATTTCTTCATCAGAAAAAGCCTCTTTTACTTGTGTTAAAGTTTTTATTTTATGAATTCTCCTAACTGGGCTTTTAGCTATATAGTCTTCATCTTCTAACCATTTAAAGAAACTTGATAAAACCCTCCTAATATTATCAATACTCGTTAAAGAGCAACCACGTTGCTCTTTATAATTTGTTAAATAGTGCCTTATTTCATCAGTTACAATTTCTTTAATTGGTTTATCTATATCATTTATAAATTTTTCCAAAACTTCTTTGTAATATTTCAATGTTTTATTAGAGCAACCCTCCACTTCCTTAGCTGATATAAAGATTTTTAATAAATTCGCATTCGAACTTCTATCAGCATTTAATTTTTCTTTATCTAATATTAAATTAATTTCCACATCTTCTAATTTACTTTGTAATGCAGTTTTTAACTTCTGTAACTGATATGGAGATAAATATTTTACCATATCTTTCATTATCTTATATATTACTTCATTTCTTATCATTTTGAACCTCCTCGAAGATTTTAATTAACTTTTTCAAATTTTATTTTAATTCTATATAATCGCTTACAAAAAAATTTTTGGCATAAAAAAACAAGCTCTCTTTTTAAGAAAACTTGCCATCTTTTTTACAAGTGTTACAACTAAAAAAATGAAATAAGCTAGGTTTTACAATAGGATCATTTTTTACTTATATGCATTACATTTTCTTTTCTTAAACATTTCTTTTAATTATCTATTGATACATAGGTAATCCATACCCTAATATTTCAACATTAGTAGCATCATATTCTCTCTCTGCAACAGAATCGCTTGTATTACCTTCAATAGTATGCACTTTCATAGTTTGTAAGTCAGTATATTCAACTATTCCAGTATGGTCAGCTCTTCCATCTTGAACCCCTGTTTCTTTATCTTTCCAATCAAAAAAGATTATATCCCCACATTTAGGAATATAACCTGAATCTCTAGGCATATATTGATGCTTTTCATTAAACCAATCTACTGCGGTAACGCAAGCTGAATATTTAGGAATTATGCCTTTTTCTATGTATCCACATTGATCTGAAACCCATGATACAAAACAGGCACACCATTCTACTCTATTTTCAAAACCATACCAACTCCAGTAAGGTTGTCCACCTTGATTACCTAATTGTGTTTTAGCAATAAAAACCATATCTGTTCCCCAAGATGATTGATAGATTTGTCCTGGCACTGTTCCAGAGCCACCTTCTCCACCGCCCCCATTATTGTTCATATTTTGTACGGCAATGAAGCCTCCACCTATTATTGTTATTATAATTACAATTATGACAGCAACCCAACCTCCAGCTACTATTGCACTGATTAATGCTTTTGTTCCTGCAATAATTGCTTTAATAGCTTGAATAGTAACTTTTATTGTTACTTTAACCGCTTTAGCTGTTTGAATTGCAGCTTCTCTGGTGGCTTTAGCAATTCTTTGTGCCATTTTTGCTGACTCTTTTGCTACTCTTTTAGATTCTTTTGCAACTTTGTCAGCTGTTTTGATAGCTTTTTTTGTTGTATCAGCCGTTCGTTTCACGTTACGAACATTCGTTTTAATTAACTTATTTGATTTCATAACATTATCTTTTGTCTTAATAGTACCTTTAATTTCATTAGATATTCTTTTAGTAGTTTCAGCGGTCTTTTTTGCAGTATTTCTATTATGAGTATCTATTATTTTGTCTTTCACTTTGTTAATATTCTGCCCAGTTTCATCTAATGATTTTCTTCCAAATTCATCAGCTTTATTTATTCCTTTTTTAGATAGTTTTTTCGTACTTTCTTCAACTCTATTTACTGCATAGTCTTCTCCATTGTCATTAGTATCTAAATCATTTTTGGTTCTTATATCTACTAGGTTGTCTTTTATTCGTTCTGCTCTGACTTTGGTTTTATCTAATATTTTTATCGGTGCTCTTTGTTTTTCTTTTATATCTGCCATAAACTCAACTCCTTTTTAATGGATTTTTAAGTGTTGTATGCACTTGTTAGACTGGAAAGAATATGGTTTGAATAGGCTCTTGGTTTACATATTTTTCCTATAATCTCCGAGCCGTCAACTTGTTATGTATATTCTTATTTCTTTTATTGTGCTGAAGTTTACATAGTATCTTTATAATCTTTGTGGCGTTACCTATTATGTCTATATCCTATCTTTTATATTTTCCTTCCCACAACAACCATTCTTCCGTTTTTCTGCGAATACTCGCAAGTTGACATTGTGATAAATTTATCGCCATATTCTGTTTGAACTCCTGTATCATATAATTGAATATTTTTACACCCACTCACAAACTCGTTATATTCGTTAAATGGTCATATATTCTAAATTTGCTTTCTTCAACAACACCTCCATAAATAAGAATATTATCAATCTGTTCTTGTGATAATATTAAAGGTTTATCTTCAATTTATGTATTTTGAGCATAAAAATTAGCAGGAGTAATTTCTACTTCTGCTATATTCTCATCAATATTAGGTTCAGTTTCCTCAAGAATATCAATATTTTCTCGTTGTTTTTCTTCAGTAATATTATTTTCAAAAAGATTTAATTGTAAATTAGTTCCTGGTACACCATTTCCTCCGCTTGAGCCTTGAAGTTGTTCATGTTCTGTACCCAAAGCATTTGGTTCTCCTCTTTCATCTTCTCGTCCACTTTGTTCTGTTTGGCTAGCCCTTCTATTATCTGTTTTATTCTCGTTGTTGCTGTCTGGTCTATTTCTTGAAGGTGGCTCGCTAATGTGTTCATCATTATCAGCTCTGACCATGTTCCTCTCCTGTGTTCCTTCAAAAATTTCAGCCTGGCTCTGCCATACATCCCTAGTGGTTTCCTTTCTTGTTGTTTCTCCACTATTATATCTGGTATTAGGTAATCTCCCTCTCTGTGATATGTTACTGCCATAATCATCACTCCTCTCTGATTTGTTTTCATTATAATAATTATTATTTTTTCTATCAAATGTGTAATTTTTATTTTTAGAGTTTTTTGTTAAAATTCTATTTGTATCATAAATTTCTCTTAATCCATTTTCTGCTATATCACTTGTTGCCATACCTAGTTTTGTAATAGTTTGAATAGTATTAAAATTAGTTATTTCTCTAAAATCATTTTCAGAAAAATAATCTTCAGGAGTAAGCCCACATCTTTTCATCATCATATAAGCAACAGAATTTGACATTATTCTTCTAAAATAATAACTTAATGTATCTTTATCTAAATTTTCAAGTAAACTATTATCTGTAACCCTATTTAATTCTGTGAAATAGTCTTGAAAATTATCTTCAACCATATTGTAACTTGCAGAAATAATCGCTTCACTTAAATTACTTTTCATTTCAAGACTGCCATAGGTGTTTTCTAAATCTTCGATAATTTCATCATCAAACTTATGATTTACTTGCCATATAGATACTTTTCTACCAAATTTATCGTAGGTATCAGAAATATCAAAAACATGTTTTAACCTTGTATTTATTCCATCATTTTCTATTAAAGCAACACCTTTGGTATCTTTTTTTATCCATCTATGTAACTTTTTATTCCATTGTTCAATTTCTGCAAGATAAGTAGCATCTGGCTTTTGTGCATAAATTAAAACCTGCTCTGTAAATGAAAATTTATAGTTATTTGAGCAAGTATCAAGAAATTTTAACCACTCGGACGGATTCTTTGTAATTATAGATATTTCTTCTCCAAATAATTCTTGTGTTTTTATAAGTTTGTTTGCCATTTACAAATCCTCCTTCCATTATTCTTTTTTAGAGCCAAATAAATAAGCAACTAAACCATCTTTTTTAATACCTTCTTGCATTTCAATGATATTAAGAACATCTTTTACACTAAACGGTATTAAAGATTTTAATTCATTTACTTTCATATTTAAAATTTCTTTCTCATTTGATAGTCCAAGTCCTTCTAACTTTTCAAAAGTTTTTATTCTATAATTTCTTTTTGTCCTTGACATTGTTCCTCCTTTCTTGCATAACGCAAAAAAGAGAAGTTAATCTTTTAAAAATCAACTTCTCTTTTTATTCTTTTACTTTTATAAAATTTTTATTTAATTAAATATGCAGCATAAAGCGGTACTGACTTTATTCCGTTTTCAAATCCAAAATTCTTTCCTGATACTCGAATTGAATATTTTGGATTGTATTTTTTTACATAAGCATTTAGACTTTTTGATTGTGTATTATCACTTGCTTTTACTTCAATTGGTATAATACCATCCTCATTATATATAATAAAATCAATTTCTGAATTACTTGCTGTTGCCCAATAATATAATGCAACATTATTAAATATCAATTGATTTGCGACATAATTTTCAGCAATATCGCCTTTATATATAAATGGTTTATCTAAGTATATTTCATTTGTATTTATTTTTAACATTGTATTAAGTACACCAACATCTCCCATATATATTTTGAATACATCCTCATTTTTAAATGCCTCTGGTGGTATATTTATGCTATTTAGCAAATTACACTTATATATCATATTGCTTGATAACAACCATTCTAGTGAACTTTCATAATCACGCTTTCTTGCATTTTTTTCAATTTTTGTATATTGGAACTTATTTGATTTATTTCCAATTTGCACAGGTATTGATTTATAAATAGCTTCATTTTTTGCGGCTTCAAATTTGTTATCTACATACTTATTCATATCATTTATATATGACAATATAATATCTTCAATTGTTTTCCTGTTAATTTGTAAAATGTCCATATCATTTGTAGAAAATTCACTAACAACTTCTGGTAATCCACCAACGCATAAATATTTTCTATATAAATCTTTTAATTTTTCGTGCATTACATTATCCATTGGCTTATTTTGCTCATAGCATTCCTTTATATATTTAGTTAGGTAATCTCCAGAATTTTGTGTTAATAAAAATTCTTCAAAGTCCATTGGATACATATGAAGTAGCTCTACTTTACCAACTGGGAACGAACTATGAAATCTTTTTAGTTTAACACCTAAAAGACTTCCTGCACAAATTACTTTAAATGGCTTTTCTGATTCACAATACCATTTTAGTGCTGAAATAAGTTCTTCACTTTCTTGAATTTCATCAAAAAATATTATGGTATTTTCTAGATTTGGATTTATATTTAAATTAGCACATAGTCTTATATACTTTTCTTCAGATGATATGTTTTGTTTATAAAGCTCTGTAATTTCAGGATGATCTAACAAGTTTATTGAAACATAATTTTCAAATTCATTTTTACAAAATTCTTCTATTATGTATGTTTTTCCAACCTGTCTTGCTCCAATAACCATTAAAGCTTTTTTCATTCCCCTATCTTTCCAATCAACTAAATCTTTATATATTTTTCTTTTCATTTGCTCGCCTCCATACTTATTGTAGTATAAATTAAATGTTCTGTCAACAGAGTTTCACGTTTTTCAAGGCACTTTTTGTGCAAACTTTCACATTTTTCGAGGCACTTTTAGTGTGTAATTTCACATTTGACTTATTTTTAACAATTTTTTCAAAATAATTTTATTCACATTCTTTATAAATTTATTGACTTTCGCAAGGAATTTTTATTAATATTCCTCCCAAAAGTCAATAAGTAATTGCTATTTTTTCATTTTTGCATATTTTTACCACGAATATTATTACCTACTTGCATATTTTCCCCTCGAATGTACTTTTTATTTATTGTCTTTTTTCTTAAAAATTTTTATAACTACCCACGCAATACCTAAGAAAGCTAAAAGCATTACTCCTAAAGCTAATCTTACTGCTGAATCATCTTCATTCTTAATACTATTTACCATTTCTTCCATTTTCTCATCTCTTTCTACTCTGAATGGATGATTTGGAAAGTCTTTTATTTTATCTATTGGTATTAATTGTATCTTTTCTGCTTTTTCATCATCACGCTCTTTCTGTGTAGTAAATATACTATCGTATGATGGCAGATTTATTTTTAGATTTTCTTTGCTCATCTTCTAATACCTCCTTTGCAAAATTGTTATAACTTAATGCTACTGTGCCGTTCTTATCATATTCAAATACACTTTGACCTTTAAGACTAGCCTCAGCAGTTTTAATAGCTAAAGGTATTTCGGTATCATATATTTTTATCTTACCTCCATAAGCATTTTCTAACTCATCTTTTATTACTTTAGATAAATTAGTTCTTTTATCTACGAGTGTAACAAGTATTCCTTTAATACTTAAATCTGGATTTATTGTTTTATTTACTTTTCTTATGGTATCAAATAAATATGTCATACCTTTAACTGCAAGATATTGTGATTGAACTGGTATTATTATTTCATCACTACACGCTAGAGCATTTATTGTAATCATTCCTAAACTTGGCATACAATCTATTAACACATAATCATACTTATCTTTTAATTTAGATAAAGCATTTTTCATTACATATTCTCTGCTCATAGTATTATTTAATGAAAGTTCTATTGCTGACAAAACAATATCTGAAGGTATTAAATCAACATTTTCATTGCTATGCAAAACTGTGTTTTCAGAATTTATATCTACATCTGCAATTTCTGCTTCCATTAAATATGCAAGAGATGTATCAAAATCATTTTCATTAAATCCCATACAAGTTGTTAAATTACCTTGTGGGTCTGCATCTACTAGCAAAACCTTTTTCCCTTGTTTTGCTAGTGCTACTCCTAAAGAAAGAGTGGTAATTGTTTTTCCAACTCCACCCTTCTGATTTGCTATTGCTATTACTTTACACATCAACATCACTCCAGTCTCTGAAGATGTTACCTCTATTTATAACAGTTCGATATAACTTTTCTAATAAAAAGTCATCTATTATATCGTAAGTTTTTTCTGTTAGATTTAATTGCTTGATAATATCTTTTCTTGGCATATTAAAGAAATATCTTAATCTAATATATGATAATAATTTATATGCATTAGTTTTAGTTAATTCGTCCATAAAGATACTAATCATCTTATATTGATATTTTAAATCATTAAGTTCTTTATCTTTTTTCATTTCGTTTAATACATACTCGTCTACATTATCAAATTTATCTATTTCTTCAATGTTATCGTGTTCAAATAAAGCATATTTTGCTCTTGCAACTCGCTCCACTTTAACATTTCTTTCTTCAATCATTGCTCTTAAACCGAGGATAGACAATTAAAGCATTTCTTAAATAATTAATGGTTTCTTGTTTGGACATTTTGTAACTAATAAAATCGTTTTTCCTCATATTGCAACCTCCAAACTACCATCTAACCAAGAATGGATCATATTTAATTGCTATCATTGAATGTTGTTTATCTTTTAAAAATTTTCCTATTATAGCATTAAGCTCTTTCATAAACTCTTCATAATAATCAACATTTTCAAAGTCGGTTATCTTTACAATAGTCTTTTCTTTTGCTTCTCTTGCTATAATTATCAAATCGCCTCTGCGTAATTTAGCAATTTCCTCATTACTATATTTAATCTCATTCATAAATTCTGGAATTTGAAAATCTATCAATTCCATAACTAGAATTGGAACAGACTCTTTTACTATATGAATATATTTATCTTTCATTTCTATTAAGAAATATTTAAAATCACATAGTCTATCTATTTCTAATTCATCAAATTTATCAGTTTCTATTTTGTCCATACGATTGATTGCTCTCCACAACCTTCTTGTAACATCATCAAATGTTTTGTATTTTCTAAAACACGCATTGATAATGTCTTTTATATTATCTAATGTTGGTTTCCTTAATGCAGGAATTACATATCTGTTTAAATTTTCTTCTCTTGCAATTTCATTTAAAATTGCTTTTAATTCATTACTTTTTTCTTTCATATTTTTGCCTTCTTTCTTTTTTGGAGAAGACAGAAATCTTCGTAACATTATTTTTAGAGCAAAAAAAAACTATTATTTTAGCTCAAATTACTTTTTAAAAACTTTGCAATAATCATTCACATTTTATGCAATGTTTATTTTTATATCTATTACAGCCACATAATATAGAAAAATTTACTAACAATTTTGACTAAATTTTGACTCAAAATATTGGCATTTTTTCGTTATTTTTTATTACGCAATATTGCCCGTAAACGTTGATAGCTCGGGAAATCAAATTCGCTAATACTTTCATTTTGCGCAATGTTGTATTTTGGTTTTCGATACCCTATATAGAGACAATTTTAAAAATTATCCTACCTCTCTTCTATTACTTTTTAAAATCTTACATGTAATTTTCAAAATTTAATTTTATTCATTTTATATTTATTATTTTATTTTTTCTAATTATATTTTCTATATTAGATTTTCTTTCTCAAACTTATTCTTACTTTTAAAAAATTATTTTTATAAATTTTATTTTTAATTTTTCATTTTATAAAAATTTAATCATTTACTAAAAATTGTTATTTTTCTCCTCTACTTCTCAAATTCGTTAAAATTATAAAATTTGTAAAACAACAAGTTATATGTCTTTTTTATAAAAATGTCTCAAAACTCATCCTTGTTCTTCTCAAAATGTATTATAAATAATAAGCAAGACTCTCAATTTTGGATTGAAAGTCTTGTTTATTTGGTCAGTAATTTTTTACTTAATGATATACTTGGCAAGTTCTTTAGCTGCCTTTGCTGATTCCAGTTTGCCACGTTCAATGTTTCGGCGCATGATTGGTAAGTTTCGCATATATTTTGCATTTACCATGCTGCGTATGGCTTTGGGTTTAGACTGCATTGGCTCATCTAGACAAGGATTCCGAACCATTTTTTTTGGCTTGTTGCTCATTTCAAACACCTCACTTAAGTTTATGACGTTTGCTCCTCATTGTTACAGAACTATCTTGCTTTAACCTGTTAGCTTCATCAAGCTCTTTTTGCAGTGTTGGCAAAGCTCTTTTTTCTGAAGCAATCAGTTCTCCATACCGAGGAACATGTAGTGTAGCAATTGTAAAGCTGATTTTTGGCTTTTCACTAGTTTCCATAGAATTTATCCTCCATGCATATTTTAGCAACAACCATGTTTTTTAGCCCAAACTGATGCTTCGGCATCGTTCTCACGTTGCTTTTTACATTTTTCAGCTAGTTGTCTGTTCGTTTTTGCTATCCTTTCAGGATCAGCAGGAATAACTTTTGCACCTTTTATTAGAACTCCTGGACATAACTCCCGCATTTTTCCATTAGGTAAGTGGATATACCTTTTGGGGCGTATAATTTTCATTAATGTATCCTCCTAATTTAAGGTTGTAAGCAAGTAAGCTGACCTTCTTACTAACTTATGGCTTTGTTAGTGCTGAACACGAATATCTGCAAATTCTGCATTATTCCACTAACCCGAATTATATATAAACAGGCTAAGTGCCTGGAATTTATGGATTTATATTATCATCTTTTATGTAAAATGTCAATTATACTATTGTTATACAAAAATAACCCTGGGCTTCGTAAGTTTCCAGAGTTTCGTAATTGACCCAAGGCTTTATTAGTTTCTTGGATACCGCTCACATATATATTAGCACTTTTTATAGTAACTTTCAATTACTGTTACTACTATTTTATTAACAATAGAACTTAAGTTCTTGCCCTTCAAAGTAATTTTCCCATTTTGCTAATATTAAAAAATAGTTATCATTTACAACCTTTAAAATCTTCTTTAAATCATTCATAGGAATATTGCTTTTATTATTTGCAACTATTGTTCCACCGCTTTTTGTAAGCCAAATTTTTGTTGAATTGCTTGTAGGATTTCCTTTAGATATATGTATATGAATTGGTTCATCATTTTCATTTGACCAAAAGTATATCTTATATCCGCATTGTTTCAAATATATTAGGCACTCTCAAGACCTCCTTCACTAGCAATTTCATAAAAATGTGCTGCACCTTGTTCAACAACTTTCTTAAATATTTCAATTTCTTCGTCTGTATAATTTCCATCATTTTCTACTATTTTGTAGCTTGGCAATTCAAAAATAAGTGTATCGAACCCGTGTTCTGTTGGTCTTTCAAATACTACTTTTATTATTTCTTCTCCGTTTTCTCTTTTTATTATATCTGAAATTACAAGTTCTGTATTATCTGCATATTTGCATATTGTATGCATCATTTTTGTCACGCTCCTTTTATTATTAATATAGTCTTTAATGATATTATTTTATCATAGTACAATAGAAGCGGTCAAGATGTTAGAATAAAAGTCTACTGAAATGTTAATTTTCTGGGATTTCTTAGGTGCGATAACTTTGATTTTGTGTAATGTTTAATATTTCTTTTTTATACACATCATACCTATATTTCTCTTCAAAGCTCCACCTCTCTTCTGCTTTTATTAGGTCGAAATCGTGTACTTACTAAATAATTATTTTTTATCTAATCCTATATTTATTATTTTATTTTTTCTAATTATATTTTCTAGTTCAGATTTTCTTTTACAAACTTATTTTTACTTTTTAAAAATTATTTTATAAATTTTATTTTTATTTTTTAATTTATAAAAATTTAATCATTATACTAAAAATTGTTATTTTTCTCCCCTACTTCTCAAATCTGTTAAATTTTCATAAAATTATAAAACAGCAAAGTTATATACCTTTTTTATAAAAATGTCTTAGAATCCATTCTCATTCTTATCAAAATGTATTATAAATAAAGAATAAGACTCTCAATTTTATTAATGAAAGTCTTATTTATGTGGTCAGTAGTTTTATTTAATTATATAAATATTTATGATTTTATAAGTTCTGCGTTATATAATCTTTTATATTCTTCACAGGATAGCAATAAATCCTCATGTTTTCCTTCTTGTATAATTTTTCCATTATCTATAAATAAAATTCTATCTGTATTTTTTATAGTTGATAGTCTATGTGCGATAATCAATATTGTATATTCCTTTTTTAAACTATCAATTGCTTTTTGAATTTGGAATTGTGTTTCATTATCTAAAGCTGAGGTCGCTTCATCAAAAAGAATTATTTCTGTTTTTTGGACTAATGCTCTTGCAATAGCAAGTCTTTGTTTCTGTCCTCCAGATAGCATTACTCCACTTTCTCCAACTATTGTTTCATATTTTTCTGGCAAAGAATTGATAAAATCATCTAAATACACCATTTTGCATACATTAATCATTTCTTCATCTGTTAAATCTTTTTTTACTAATTTTAAATTATCCTTTATACTCATATTAAAAATATATGGATTTTGACTGATAATAGTAATATTTCCTCTGATTGAATCCCTATCTAATTCTTTTATATTTATTCCATCAATAGTTATTTCACCATCATAATTATTATACATTTTACATAGTAGTGAAAAAATTGTTGATTTTCCTACTCCACTTTTTCCTACAAAAGCTACTGTTTCTTTAGGATTTATTTTAAAACTCATTTTATTTAAAACACTTTTTCCTTCTACATATGAAAAACTCACATTTTTAAATTCAAATTCACCATCAATTTCAGCTAAATGCTTAGTTCCAAATTTTTCTTTAGTAAATTTGGTATCATCCATAATAGAAAATACTCTTTCACAAGAAAGATTAAATCCTTTTATTACTTTAAATAGCTCACCACTATTTTTTATAAAATCTGTTACTTTAGACATAGAATTATACAATATCAAGGCTACCTCTATTGTAGTGAGAGCACTTCGCACTAATAATATTATTAATACGATTAACAAAAATCTATATGTAAATATTGAATACCAAAATATCAAATCCCATATACGTTTTGTTCCATCCAATTCATATCTTCTCATATTTAAAGATTCTACTTTTCTATTTAATATTTCATTAAAACTGGCATATGCATTCAACATCTTTATGTCTTTTGATCCTCTGACAATTTCACTTATAAAACTTGTTGTTTTTTCATTTTCCTCTTTAAAGGATTTTTCTTTTTGTGAATATTTCTTTTCTTTCTTCAAAGCTATGAAAAATATTATTATTGTACATATAACAAAATATATAAATGCATATTTATTCAAGACAAATATTGTTATATAAATTCCTATATCAGATAATAATTGTCCTAATACAGATAAAAAATCTTTAAAAGATATTGCTAAATTATTTGTATCATTTGTTATTCTTTGAATAAATAATCCTGAGCTGTTTTTATCTAAACATTCATTTTCTATTTTTAAAATTTCTTCACTTAAATCAGACTGTAATTCTTTAAATAAATTCTTATATATTTTTTGATAGCATCCATTTAAAAAATAATATATAGTATTATGTGATAATTCTATGACAAAAACTATAATTCCTATAATTAATAGTCCTAACATATCATTATCTGTTAATTTAATTATCAGCTTTGCACTTACTAGTATTACAGAAATTCTTATAGCTATAAATACTATATTGTAGATAACTGATTTTATAATTAAACTTTTATCTTTTTTGGCATATTGCCATAATTTTTTAAAGTTATTCAAAAATAATTTCATATTGTTTTATCTCCTTAATTATATGATTTAAAAATTACATTAGCATACTACTTTTATAAAATAATTCCAGAGCTCATTAATTTTATAGAATTACCTAAATTTAACTACTATACAGACAATAGACTAAAGCTTCCGTGTGGCAGTTAAATATTTTTTCTAATATTTCTCATATCTTGTACTTGGACCATTTCCAACCTTAACTAAAACTTTATTTTCTACTAGTTTATTCAATATTGTTGCAGTAGTAGTTTTTTCTTTTTGAATTAGATTTTCAGCATCTTTTCTTGTTATTGAACCATTTTTTTCTATAAAGTTAATAATTAGAAATACATCTTCATCTGGTGATTTGATTGCATTTAAAGTGATTCTTGGTAATTCAACTACAAATGTAGAAGGAAGAGCTTTAATTTCAAAATTTAATCCAAGTTTTTCATAGTATGAGTTAACTCTTCTTAGTCCACTTCCTAGTGCTTCTACTCTTTTTAATCTCATTAAAATTGATTGCAAATATGGATTCCTAGTTGTTGATAATCCTGCAAGTATATCATCTATTGTAATATTTCCATATAAAGAGCCGTAACTAATTAACTCTATTCCTTCATTTTTATATAGATTTATTATATTTGATGTTAGAGTTGAATAATCTCTGTGTATTATAGAATTTAGCACAATTTCTCTTAAAATAAATTCTGGATATTCTTCAATATCTTCTCTAACGCTTGTATTTATTAAGCCATAAGTTGCTGTATTTATCTTTAAATATTCAATTAAACAATCATATATTTCTAAAATAGAACCCGAAAATTCTTTTCTGTCTAGAAAGTTTTCTTTTTCTTTAGATTGGTATACTGCTAATTTAAAGGTAAATGGATTTTGATCAGAAAGCAATAAACCAAGATTAGTGTACTTTTTATCACGTGTAATGTGTAAATTTTCTTTTATATTTTCTGATCCAATATCAATATTATTCTCATCAAACATCGTTTTTATATAATTAAAAGTCAGATTTTGATTATAAGAGATTGAAGTTTCAAATGATAAACTACTGTTTTTTATAATCATCTGTTTAATAGTTTCTTCAGTAGCGGGAATTGAACATGAACCTGTTCTTAAATATGTTCCTTTTAAAATGCCTTTATCTTTTAAATAATATATATCTACTCCTTTTGAAACCTTTATTATAATATAAGTTTTATCTTCTAATTTTTCTATGTTTACAGATATAAATATTCTTGCATCTGGACTAATATTTGTTTTTATTCCATTTGATATTTTCTCTTCAATTTCTTTATAATTATCCAATCCTATTAGATTTCCGTCGTCATCATAACCAATATATATTGTACCTGATTTTGTGTTTAAAAATGATATAATTTCTTTATAGATATTTTCTGTATATTTTTCCTTAAATTCTATACTTTCATTTTCATCCATGTATATCACTCCTGTAATTTTATTATCGTTCAATCGTTCAAAATATCGTTCAATCGTTCGATTAAAGATAGTATATCATTTATATCTGTATTTATACAATAGTTTTTAACATTATTTTTAAATTTATAATTCTAGATAGCTTATATTTTATAAACGCTGATTTTTTGTGAATCCTAACTTGGGAATACTTTCATTTTGTGCAATGTTATATTTTGGCTTTTGGTATGCTCTATATCTTAAATTTTAGAAATTTTTGTTCTTCCCTTCTGTCTTTATTATATATTTATATGTAATCGTTATAAATTATTTTTTTCTAATTGTATTTTCTATATTAGATTTTCTTTTCCAAATTTATTTTTACTTTTCAAAAATTCCGGAATTGATATATTTAATTTCAGTCGAAAATAATTTGGAGTCAAATGGTTGTATTCTCTTTTTCTAAAATACTCTACAACATTGTACGCAACTCTGTCTTCTCCTTTTAAATTAACTTTCGCATCTTCCCTCTGCTGATAGTCTGCGATAAAAAGCATCATTGCAATAACATGTTTACATGCTCCCGATAATTTAACATGCGAAGGACAGTTACATGAATATATCATATTTCCATCTTCTTCAACCTGAACAGTAACTATATACTGATTGCTTCCTTTTACAATCCCTTTATACTGCTTTATACTGTCATTCCATGTAACGTTAGAAACGGCATGAGCAGCATAGTAACGCATTCCTCTATAGTAAACTTTAACAGAAGACGCATATTGTTTTATCGCCTCTCTTGTTGATTTTAACGGTGCTTGGCGCGATAAAAATGAAAGGAAATCCGTTTTTTACGCAGCTCCGTCCG
>USQY01000040.1 GCA_900557045.1 uncultured Clostridium sp. | reverse complement strand
ATCTACAAAGAAAATGGCATTATTATTTTCAAAAGAATGTTTCAAAATAAAATTATTAACATTATCAAGTGTAATTAAAAAATCAAATTGTTTTTTAGTAAGTATAAATTTCATTTTTACCTTCTTTGGATTGGTTTGAATAAGATTACCGTTGGCATTAATAGATACTTGGCATTTAGAGTTAGTAAATACAAAACTATCGTTTTTACTACTGTATATAGGTTCTTTATCAGATAGTATAGCATCTTTTATATTCTCAAGCGACACGCCACTTCTTGCTCTGTTATTATGCATAGGATCGTTTTTTGTACCAAAAACACGCTCAATGAAATGCTTGCTTTGTGATTTAATTTTTATTACTTGTTTGATAACATCTTCAACAGTTGATGTATCAAAATAGTTTTTATCAGAATCATAGTTTGTTGGTGTTGCTATTACAACAAAATCAACATCCTTGTATGCATTTTCATAATCTAAGGTAGCATATAGATTTAAGTTTTCTTTCTTAAAATATTTTTTAATATATTCATCTTTTATCGGAGATAATATGTCATTGATCAGTTTAACTTTTTTGGGAATAATATCAACAGCAATAACTTCATTGTGTTGAGCAAGCAAAGTGGCAATAGATAAGCCAACATATCATATTCCGGCTACAGCTGTTTTCATTTTAATTACGCCTTTCGCTTTTTTAATTTATTCAGTAGGTTATTAATTGGCACACGAATAACATCCTTCTCATAATCATTCATGGAGAAGAACCAACTACCAACTGAATATAATACTACATATATCAAAACAGTAAATAAAAATACACTCCAGGAATAAAAATTCACAAAATTTGACACTATAAATGTCATTACACATAATAGTGTAGGAATCCATGACATACATAAAATATTCTTCCAAAACAAAGGAATATTGATTTTAGTAACTTTGTAATAATATATATTCATTATTATTCCTTGACCTAAAATATAGGATACACAAGAACATAGTGCAGCTCCGATACCACCCAAATAAGGTACTATAAAATATGTGGATACTGCATTTAATATGGCTATTGCTAAATAAACCAAAGAACGAAATTTATGCTTATTTTGAGCTATTACAATTGTTAGTCCGGTATTTTGAATATACGGAATTACCAAAGGTATCATTGTTACCAGTGCTATATAGTAAGATTCTCCATAATTTTCACCTGCCCACATAATTAAAAATGGGTGACCTAAAGCTATAAAACCCGAAACTACTAATGCCAACAAAAGATACTGTAATCTTCCGACTCTAATAAAAACCTCGGACAAAGCTTGAGTATTTTCTCCATCCAAAGTAACCATTGAATTGATTTTAGGACCAATTACACCGGATACAGCTTGCGACAACTGCATCAATATATTATTAAATGTCGAGCCAACATTATAAATTGCAACAACTGCAGTTCCTACCAACGCACCTAAAATAACCTTATCTGTGGTCCAAAACAGCATATCTACCAAAGTTCCTATAAACATGTACACTGAAAATACGAGCAGTTCTTTAATAAATACACTTTCAAATCGTACAAATTTTGGTATTATTTTTAAAACCTTAAAGCAATAGTATATATTGACAGGGCAGGCAATAAAATTAAGTAGGAGTCCTGAGAATGTCATACCGATTGAGCCAAATCCACAATATAATAGTATAATGTTAGCAACTGGAGCTAAAACTGTAGAAAAAATATCAATAACTCTTCTAAATATGAATCTTTCATATGCAGTAATAATTGATGAAAAAACACTAATTGGAAAGGCAATGGCTGTGTTAAATGCCATCATAACAATCAATATTTTAAGTTTATCTACTTCCTGTTGCGTAAGACCCTTAGAAAAACATGAATCAGTACATAACATTAATATAAATCCGCCGATAATTACTAAAACAGATACTATCCCGTATATTATCAAAAATAAACCAAATATGCTTCTTACTTGTTCTTTCTTGCCTTCGGCTCTATACTTACATATATATCTAATAATTGTACTGCCAAATCCAAAATTCAATAATGATAAATATCCAACAATAGAGTTTGACAAACTGTATAAGCCATACTCAGCTTGACCAAGTATTCTTAACATAATTGGGGTATATATCATAGGTATAATACTACCTATTGCAAGATTGACATACGATAGTAACGTACCCACACGAAGTTGATTAACTTTCATTATGCAGTCTCCTTAATACCGAGTTAAAAAATATCTTTAATGGATTAGTATTTCTGCCACTTTTCTGTATTTACTTAATTAGCTTTTTACGATTCAGTGGATATGTTTCACCATAATATAATTTATTTAAAACTGTCTTATATTCAAAAGCAGCATTTGAATTAAGCTCATACTCCATAACTGAATTATTTTCCGAGAATGCTTTCCGGCCACTGATAATAATAGTACATCACTTCATTTGTAAATACAATTTTCTTACATTTATTAATTAGATGATGGCTCATATAAATATCTTCAAAAATTTTACCGTCAGGATATTGTAATCCGTTATATAAATCCTTTTTAATAAGCTTAGCCCAAGAGGCAGCCATAATAAAAGAATAATGATCATTTTTATAAATTAATTCTAAACCTCTTTTATTATCAAAACACTCAACGGCAATATTATTACTATCTGGAAATATATAGTCTGTTTCACTGCCTTTTATAAAATTGCATATAGAAATATCTGCGTCACATTTAATTAAATTTTCATACAGCTTTTCAATTATATTTTCTTTTATATAATCATCACTATCTATCCAGAATATGTAATTACCTTTAGCTAATTTTACTCCGAAATTACGAACATATGAAATACCATGATTTTCTTGATGTATTACTTTTATTCGATTATCGTTATTAGCATACTTTTTACATATATTGTAACTGTTATCAGTTGAACCATCATCTATAATCAATATTTCAAGATTTTTATATGTTTGTCTTAATACTGATTCTATACAATATGAAATATTATTTTCAACATTATAAACGGGTATTATAACAGACACAAGAGCTTTGCAGTTTTATGTTTTAACCATTAATTAATCGTTTCAAGTACTCTTCTTTAAGTTCAGAATACTCTTTAATCTTATCGTTTAATGTAATTTTTATTCTATCTGTATTTTTTTCAAGCCATAAAAAAGAATTTAATAAATTGTTTTTCTGATTCAAATCCTGCACAGGAATAACATAATTATCATATGTACCAAACAAATCTTTAGCAATTCCTTTTGCTTTCACAGAATATCCTACAACTAAAGTTGGTACGCCGGTAGAATACGCAGCAATGGTTGAATGCGTTCTGGCACCAATAAAATAAGCACATTGACTTATAATATATTTTTGCTGCCTACAATTATGATCATCTACAATAGAAATTCTATTTTTGTCTGATATTTTTTTATATAATTGTTGCAATACTTTTCTGTCATCATTAGAATCCCATATCACATGCGGAATTAATGCAATATTATAATCAGTTTGTTCAATGATATAATCAATTAAACATTCATAGTTTTCAAATGTTTTTCCACGGTTCTTTTCATAATCTAAAATCATCGGACTGATATTAATACCTATTGTGTTACCTTTTACAAAGTTTTTGGGTAACTCTGTCTTTTCAATATTAAGAAAAAATGCGGGATCAGGCAATAATATTGTATTAGGATTTACTTGCTTTATAGCATTATAAGATATACTTTCTCTTGCAATAATTAAATCGAATTTTTTAATGTCTTTTCTTATTCTATTATTTTCTAATACAGAAGGTTCAACAGATGTACCCCACAGCACAAGTTTTTTGACTTTTTTTCTTATTAAGTTATTCACAATAGGATACACTTCTGCATCAGAGTAGCAATAATTATCTCCTCCTACAAATAAGCCAATATCCATATTATTAATTTGATTAATTGATTGCTTATGAAGTAAAGCGTCCATATAAATAGATTTATTAAAAATTTTCTGCATAAAATATGCTTTAACAAAATCTAAAGACTTTCGATTAATTGTATTTATCTCCTGTCGCAATTGTACAACAGAATCTAAACCATACTGAAGATCTTCACTGCAATTATATGACAAAAGTATAGATTGATTTAAATCTAATTTAAGCAATTGTGCAGTCGATCTTACTATAGCTTCACAACCATGGTTTTTACTCCCGCCATGGACATACATTACTATTTTCATATTATCTACCCAGTTTTCTTCTTATTTTTAATAAGATAAAAATAAGACTATATTTGTTTTTATTATATAAACATAAAATAACTTTTATTAATATTGAATTTACTTCTTTGGGATTAACTCTTTGGATAGTATTTTTTAATCGTTTATAATCAAATAAATATGATTTATATGAATTACAGTTACAATTAATTAATATTGTGTATATGTATCCGGCAACTCTTTTCATATATAGATTTTTTTCATTTTCTCCAAAAGAGTTGTGATTTTCCAAAAAAGTTCTTGTTTTATTTTGTAATTCAATTTGCTTTATAAAATCAATTTTTTTATCAGACATACCAATGGCGGAATTGTCTGTACCGATTAAATAAAAATATCCGGAATAATCTAAAAATAGTATACTATCTAATTTATTATAAATTTTAAGGAAAAAATCATAATCCTCTGATAAGTTTATACTTTTGTCAAATGAAATACTATTATCGGTTATAATACTTTTTCTAATACATTTACCTGCCACAAATCCATAAATACCGGTGTCCATCTGTTCTTTATAAAAATTTTTACATATATCATCTATTTTGATTACACCATTGTTAAGAGGTTTAATTGTATCTATCAGTTCACTGTTCTTACTTACTTTTGATAAACCTGAAATTATAAAATCATACTGTGGCTGATACAAATTTTCCAAATAATCACTTGCTACATAATCATCAGCATCAATAAAAGTTACAAAATCGCCACAAGACATATTCAAACCAATGTTTCTTGCATTAGAAACACCGTTATTTTCAATACTTATAACTTTTATTTTTTCATTTTCATACTTTTTACATAAGCTAAGCGACTTATCTATTGAACCGTCATCTACAATTATTAATTCCCACTCTTTAAAATTTTGACCGATAATTGATTGTATAGCCCTGTCTATATATTCTTCTTTATTATATACAGGCATAATAATCGAAAGTAAAGTCATTTTTTCATCCTTTTTTATTATATATTTTATATAATACTTTGGTTTTCTTATGTTTCATTAGATATAATTGAAATCTTAATTTTAT
Organism: uncultured Clostridium sp.; assembly: GCA_900557045.1. Taxonomy (GTDB): domain Bacteria; phylum Bacillota; class Clostridia; order TANB77; family CAG-508; genus CAG-492. Next base: position 11,615 of record USQY01000040.1, on the reverse strand, counting down.
GGAAATATCTGATAAGTGCAAATTTTTAAAAGCTGTTTTTAACTCTTGTGAATTTAATATCATATTCATTTCATATAAAGCATCTTCTTCAGACAACTTAGAAGCCATACCTAAACAATTACATGCATAATATATCATATGGATTTTAAGTTGTTCAGAAAAATCATAATCAGAAATTTGATCAAAAAAATTATGTAAATACTCATTCATTTTGCAGTAAACATTCCATGCTCCCGCTCTATATGAAGTTGTGATAGTTCCCGGATTGGAATAATAATGATATAAATATTCGGTTTTTAAATAATAAAAGCTATTACATTTATATCCGACAATAGCACTAAACAAATTATCTTCTGACCATTTTACATCATTTGCGAAAGTAATAGAATTATCAGTCAAAAACTGACGCTTATATAGACAAAGGCAAACCGAAAGTAATGGTCCATAGTCAATATTACTTCCCATAATCAACGCAGGAAAAATATCGCTTCTGATTTTTTCTTTATCATAAAAACCGGAATCAATATCAAGTGTTTTGTTGAAATTAGTACTGTTACTATTAATTCTTTGATAATCGCACATAACAAAGTCAACTTTATATTTAAGCGCTGCATTATACATTTTTTCATACATATCAGTTTCAATATCATCATCAGAGTCCACAAAACCTATATATTCACCTGTAGCTATCTTCAAGCCTGCATTTCTTGCACTGCTTAAACCACCATTTGCTTTATGTACAACTTTAATTCTATTATCTTTATCAGCAAATGAATCGCACATTATTCCGCAATTATCAGGAGAACCATCATCTACTAAAATTATTTCAAGTTCACTGAGAGATTGCTTAATAATAGAATTGACACATCTCTCTAAATATTTTTCAACTTTGTATACAGGAACTACAACACTAACTTTAACTTTATTCATAAAAATATCCTAACACATAATTAACTATTTTCAATAATTTCATATATTTTATTTATTTCTTGAGAATTTGAATAATCATTTTCAGCACAATTTTCAGAAAGCTGTTGCATAAGTACTTTATTATTTAATAACTTTGCTATGCCATCTGCACATCCTTGATTATCCATAGGAACTATAATACCATCATAACCGTCTTTCAATTGACTTGATGATGTAGCGAATTTTGTAATAACAACCGGTTTGCAAAGCATTTGAGCTTCACGAACGGTTACAGCTTTTCCCTCATATCTTGACGGCTGTACATATAAATCACAATTTTTTATGTATGGATATGGATTTATTTTTTTGCCAAGAATAATAACATTATCTTCCATATCAAATTCTTTTATTTTACTTCTGATAATTTCCTCATCTGTGCCATAACCAATTAAATACCATTTTATATTTAACCCTTTTTCTCGTATAAGTTTACATATTGCAGGGATATTATCAAAATTTTTAGCTTCACAAAATCTACCGATTGAAAGTATTATAATTGAATTTTCTTTAAAATCCGTTATTTTTTCTTTTGATTGAAATTCCAAAAATTTGGAACTTAAGATATTCTCTATTGTTATTGACTTAGAAATAAATTCCGGATAATATTTCAAAAATTTTCTTGTACAATCATCTGACACATTTGCGATATAATCTATCTTTGAATAAACTAATCTATCATATCTTCTTGATGGATTTAGTGTATCATAGTCTGTATGAATCCAGGCGATTTTTTTTTTAGCATTAATTTTGTTAACCAAAACATCAGGAACGCCCAAAAAAGAGATAGCACAATCATATTCACCGGGTATATTAGGTAAAATCCACTGTAAAAAACGAGAAGTATATTGCATATGCATCCATACTCCCTCTTTTTCTTTAGACAGTAAACAATGTAATTTTAAAAATATTTTGCTTATAATCCTCGAAATGCCAAATAAATACAATTTACTTTTTATTAAACTAACTATAGGAACATCAAATGTTTTATATTTATTTATTTCCGGTATAATTGTCACTTTAGGATTAATAAATTCTAAAAATTCTCCTTCGTGTCTATATAAAAAAAGTTCAACATCATACTTATTATAATCAATAGCGTTGAGTAATCCCAATAAACTTCTCTCGGCGCCTCCCATAAACATAGAAGGCATAGTAAAAAGAATTCTTTTTTTCATGCTTTATCCTCAATATGTCTTATTTTCAAATTATTTTGCAATGTTACTATAGATTTAGACGGTATATCGTCCTTAATAATACACCCGGCACCTATTACGCAATTATCACCTATAGACACCCCTTTTAAAATAATAACATCAGAGGAAATCCAACATTTTTTACCAATTTTTATTGGCGATGATTTATGTAACGGCAGCACTCCTTCATTAGAAGTAAACATATGATTATTATCAAAAATCTTCACATTTGGGCCAAACTGGCATCCATCACCTATTTCCACAGATGATTTAACACTAATCATATTATTTTCATTAAAATAAACATTATTACCGATTATTAATTTTGCATTGTCATCTACAATTATTGTAATACGACCGTCATTAATAATTTTATCACCTAAATAAACACTGGATTTTTTTGAAAACAAAAGCTTTGAATTATACGAAAACAATTGATATCCGAATAATTTTAATTGTTTACATTTAATAACTTTTATATAAGTTAATTTAATTTTATTAATAATTACTTTTAAATATGGTTTCATCTAATTTTCCTTAACATTCTATGTATTGGTTTCATAATATCACATCTTAACCTTTTATTTTTACTCATCCAAGAAGCTGAAAACCAATGAATCGAATAAGTATTACTTGTTTTTTCTAATATTCCTGTGGGAGCATCATAAGGATTAAAATAGTCCGAAGCATATACGGTTATACCATTTAAATATTGAGTTTTTCCATTAAGCTGCAATCCTAATTTTTTTATAGCTTCTGTATTTAAAATAGGACAACCTACTGTACCGCTTTTTCCATCCAAAAGTTTATCATATTCATTTATCATTAATTTTATTGCAGAACTGTCTTTCTCTGCTCCAAAGCCAATACCGGTATTAATATATTCATTAACTTCAAAGCCGACAAAAGCTTTATTTTTTAATAAATCGTTAATTGGTTTTATTACCTCAACATCAGTATCATAATAGATACCGCCTTCATAATATACAATCAACAATCTGGCATAATCGCTCAAAAACGCATATTTCTTATTATCATAGCAATATTTAGTATAAGCGTTTTGATACACATCAAAGTTATCTTCATTCCATTCGACAATTTCATAGTCTGGACAATATTTTCTCCAACTTTCAATGCATTTTTTGATTTTTTTTGATTTCTCTCCTCTGCCAAACCAACAATAATGTATTTTTTTAGGTATCATTTTACTCTCCATTTGTATTAAAACACTAAACTAAAAAGTTCACATAACATTTTGTAGCATATTCCTTTGAATGAATTTTTGCAGGATTTCCCAATACTACCGAATGATCAGGTACATCAAAATTAATAAAGCTGTTTGGTGCAATCATAACATCATTTCCTATATTGACTTTACCGACAATAGTAGAATTTATACCAACCGACACATTATTACCAATTTTAGGAACACCTGCTCTATCTCCTCTATTTTCTCTGCCTATAGTACATCCTTTATGTAAATTAACATTATCACCGATTATAACATCTGATGCCACAGTAATATTGTATGGATGCCCTAAATATAACCCTTTTCCAATTGTGGCTGACAGTAAAATTTCTAAACCATATTTTTTAGTCAATCTATATAATCTTGCTCTGTTAATATAGTTATTTTTTACTTTTAATTTTCTCCATAAATACATAAATTTAAGTTGATGATATAAAAATAAACTAAATTTAGCTTTAAAAGAAAAAGAATAGCTATTACCTGTCATTCTATAGTAATCATATTTAAAAATCTCATTCATAAGCTGCACCTTTTAAAAATTTATATCCAAGATACTTGTCCATAGCTGTTAGTAAAAAATTGGTAATTAGTATGCCATCCCATACCATAAGTAAATACAATTTGATATATAAAATATAATGTATAGCAGATATATGCCGCATTTTTTATCCACGGAATTTTTGAATTAACTACCATCTCGTTAACATTCCATACCAATAGCAATACAGAAAATACTTCGAAATATATATTAAATCTGGCATACACAGATGAAAACACTCCTGCCATTGTAAATACAGTGAAAAACAGAGCCATATTAAATACAGTGTTGTAATATTTATATTTATTTTTCATTAGATCTTTATTGAAAAAAGCTAAAACAATCGGCACAACACTTACCAATACTCTGAAGATATTTATGCTGGAATTCCATTCTTGTCCGGAATATCTATCACCATAATCCAATCCCGATAACAGGTTATCAACAAATCCTCCTGTCAATGGGGATGTAATTACAATTAATATTGAAATAGCTAAAATAAATTTTGTCATTTTACCGCAAGCTTCTGTATTTGTTATAAAATACAAAAGCAAAAAAATATATGCCGATGTATGTATTTGAGCAACAATAAATACTAACGGTAAAAACAAATACCATTTTCTGTTCGCTAAAAGTTGAAATCCCGCAACTATTATTGCAGTAGCCAAATACTGTCTCAGTCCATTCATTGAATGTTCCCAACAGCCGGACATTATAAAAATATAAAAAGCAAATTTTAAATCACCGCTATAATTATATAAAAAATACATTAAAGGGAAAATAGTTATTAATGAAGTAATTTCAATAAAAACTCTCGGGTCAGTAGATATATAAGTATGTATGAACGACATATAAAATTGAAACAACCATTCGTTTCCAATTGAAAAGGAGGATATGCACTCATCAATTGGCATAGCTTTAGTAAAGATTTCCCAATATGCTATAGTATCACCAAAATCAAATCTTTGTCCTGTTACATACACTAATAACAATGTTCCTAAAATAAAAAATAATGTATTTGTATCTCTTATCTTAGTCTTTTCGGTTTCAATTGTAATATTTTTATCAAGCGGTTTTCTGCCAACATAAAACAATATTAATACTAATACTGTTGTATATACAAATACATTCATTAACTAAATCCCTTCAACCTTCATATAAGAAGATTTTGATTTTTTTACAACGATTATCTTTAACAGAAATCCAAGCGGAACGCTTAATACTGTTAAAAACTTTTCCGGTGATTCTTTTATAAAGTGTTTATTTTTAGCTATTAAAGAACTTGAAACATAGTGAATACAAGCCTTTATCTTTTGTTTGGTATTTATACTGTGTTTCATTTGTTCTTTTCTCCAAAAAGCAAATCCTTTTGGATTCCTTACATATTGTCTGTACATATTTGTACTCGAACCGTCCATTTGATAATCAACAATACAAACACATTCATTAAGTATTTTTAATTCATATTTTTCATCAATCAGATGATACTTATATGCAAGTGCAACATATTTCTCATTGTCAAACACAGGATACGGAGGCGTTTGTTTTATTATATCTGTCCTGTAAATTAGTTTTTTATCACCAAAGCCACCATTATTATAATACCCCATAAGGGTTGTGCTTTCTTTGTCTGTTGGCAATTCTTTGCCAATTACTTTTTTTGTTGAATCGGCAAAATCGAGTGCAATTATACCGGCATAACCTTTATTTTTGTTTTTATTCCAACAATCAATAATCAATTGCACCGCATTATCCGGCATATAATCATCCGAATCTACACAAACATTAAGTTCGGTATCAATATTTTCGTAAGCCGTATTATGCGCTGTATGCATTCCGCCATTTTTTTTGTAAACATACCTTATTTCAAAGCCATTATTAATTTTAATCCATTCCTTTATAATCTCATATGGATTATCAGTAGAACCGTCATCAATAATCAGCCAAACAAAATCCTTGGATGTTTGTCTTTTTAAACTTTCATAAGTTCTTTTTAAAGTATTTATTCTATTATATAATGGTGTAAATACAGTTAAAGTTGCCATTTTCATTCTCCATAACAAAACGAAGTGTAAAAGTTTTGCAGTTTATTTGCATTATTTTTAATATCAAATCCAGAAGCTACAATTTCATCATATGTATCATTTTTCTCAATTTTTGCAGCCTCTATTATTTTATTCGCCCAAAAATCTAAAGGTTTTTCTAAACTATAATGAAAAACTCTATCTGTTTTTATACACTCCGGTGGAACATTATCGGATATAACGCATGGTAATCCGGCAGCTTGAGCTTCAATTATAGAAAGCGGCAAACCCTCGTAAAGTGACGGAAAAAGAAATACATCCATAGCCTGTAAAATTTTATTTACATCGGTTCGGTTACCTAAAAATAAAACACTATCAGATAATGCAAGATTTTTAACCTTATCTATAATATTCTGTTGACCATTACCCGCGCCAACGAGAATCAATTTTGCTGTATTATTTTTTTGATAAATCTTATTAAAGACATCTATAATGAAATCATGATTCTTAGGCGGATTAAATCGCCCCACATGACCCACAACGAGAGCATCGTCATTAATATTTAATTCAGTTCTTACTTTTTTAGCAACATCTCTATTAAAAAGATATTTTTGTGCATCAATTGCATTGTTTATTATAGTATATTCATGACCGCAAAACATCCAATCACCCGCTTCCTTTCCGCAAGAAAACAAATGAGTAGCATATTGAGGTATCAATCTTTTGGAATATAATTTAATAGGATACTTAATATTTTTGTCTTGACTTTTTGAATGTGAATGAGCAATCCTAACTCTTACACCATTTTTTTTGGCTATTTTTAGAGGGTATGCGCTCATACAATCTAAATGACAATGTACAATATCATATTTATGTTCTTTAAAAAATGAATCCAAAGCATTAAAATAAGATTTTGAAAAAGGATTTAACATTGGCATATGATAAATTTTACCGCCCAAAGCAACTATTTCTTTATCATAATCAGCTTCTTCCTGACGATGAACAAGAAAGTCAAACTGAACTTTATTGCGATCAATATTTCTATAATAGTTCATTATCATAGTTTCAAGACCGCCTCTGCCCATATATGTTACAATTTGTAAAACTCTTATCATACTAATCCTTCTAACAATCTATATTAAACATTTAATTTAAATCTAATGCGGCTATAGTTTGTTTCACAATCGAATTTTTGTCAAACTCTTTTTCCATTTTTTTACGAGCTTTCTTTCCCATTTCTTCACGAGTAGTAATATTTGTATTTAAAAACATTTTCATCTTTTCGTAAAGATTATCTGCATTTTTCGATTCACACAGCCAGCCTGTAATTCCGTCTTCCACAGATTCTCTGCATCCGGGAATATTTGTGGTAATTACCGGTCTGCCGGTAGCAGAAGCCTCAAGATTGACATTACTCATTCCCTCATGATAACTGGGCATCACTACACAGTCTGCTTTTGCATAATAAGGTCGAGGTTCTTCCTGGAAGCCGTGAAATGCAACAATGCCTTTCTCAACAAGTCGGTCAACTTTTTCTTTATACTCATCTTCAAAAAAGCCAACTAAATCCAGAATAAATTTCTCGCCGTCATTGTGCAGTTTCTCCGATGCCTCAAAAAGTTCACCCATACCCTTTTCTTTCATAATTCTGCCAAGATATAAAAATCTTGGCGGTTTATTATGCGGATATGGTTGGTAATTATATATTTCTAAATTTATGCCTGCACCGTTTAATACGGTTTCTTTTTCAGGTTGTATGATTTTTCTGCTTGTAAATTCATCAGCATTAACCTGATTTTCAAAAAATACAGTTTGTACTTTTTTAAAAGCGGTTTTATACAATAAAGTAACAAATTGCGCAAGACCTTTTGTTTGAAAAGCTGTTCCTAAGCCCTGAACATTAGCATAAAAAGGAATTTTCAGCTTAGAACACATTAGTCCGCCATAAATATTAGGCTTAATTGAATATGTTATAACTAAATCTGGTTTTTCTTCTTTTAGCATTTTCTTATAAAAATTCATTAAAGAAAGATCGGTAAAAGGATTTATACCTCTTCGCTCCATTTTTGTTTCTATACAGTGCAAACCCATATTCATAAAATCTTCATGATGACCGACAAAAGGCATACTTAATATTACCTCATTATTCTTCATCAACTCTTCAATTAACTCTTTCCTGAAACGATAAAGCATATAAGAATGGTTAGTCAGAATCAAAATTTTCTTTTTCTTATTGCTCATCACTCATAGCTCCTGTTCCGCCTTCCACTACTCCCTCGTGTTTAAATACGCTGACAACTGTCATAAACAAACACTTAACATCAAACGCAAAGCTCAAATTATCATAATAAACCTTGTCCATCTGTACTTTTTCAGGTATAGGAAGTTCATCTCTTCCGTTAATCTGAGCCCAACCGGTCAACCCGGGGGTTAAATTGTTAATGTTATATTCATCTCTTTCAGCTATTAAATCATCTTGATTCCACAGTGCAGGTCTAGGTCCTATAACACTCATATCACCTATAAATATATTGAAAATTTGCGGCAATTCATCTAAACTTGTTTTTCTCAGAAATTTGCCAACTTTAGTGATATATTGTTCCGGATTTTTTAACAAATGAGTAGGACAATCTTTCGGAGTATCAATTCTCATTGTTCTGAATTTAAGTATATTAAAATATTTTTTATCTTTTCCGATTCTCTTTTGCTTAAAGAAAATCGGGCCTTTACTTGTACATTTTATAACTACACAAATTGGTAAATAAACTATTGAGAGAAATACAATTGCCATAAAAGAGCATATAACATCTAAAATTCTCTTAATTATTCTATTGTAAATTGTTTTTTCTCTGTTCATAATTAATACCTCTTAATATATGCACACACTTACACACTACACTTTTTCATAATTATATCACATAAAGTTCAATATATCAACAAAAAAGCTTATTTAAGATTAATATAACTAATAAATTGGCACTTTTCTTTAATATATGCATATTGACCAATATAAATTTGACTATTTTGCATTTTTTTACAAAATCATTGTTAATTTGCAAGAAAACCTACAATTAAATTTGATTATAGTACACAAAATTTTGGGTTCAGCTTTATTTGCAAAAACAGCAGTAATCCTTGCCCCTGAGAGAGTGAAAACAAATACCAACCAATCAGGAGTTCTGCAAATCATAGAGTGCTTTTAAAATATTTTAATATTTTTAGGGGTCATATCATCTACAATATTATTTTATATTATATTAAATTATTGCGATATAAAAATCTTATATAAATGCTATAAATCATAATCTATACCACTATCCGATCTCGGCAACCGCTTTATCATAGTTATCTAATAAAATATAATTATGTTTAAATATTTGCTTATCTCAATTTGCAATACATCTCTCGACCTAATAAACAAAACACTTAGGCTGAATTGCACTTTCATCACCAATAATAGCTATTATATTGTTTCACAACAAAGTTTCTTTCAGCACTTTAATATAACATATTAGCTAAATTTTCGATATTTTTTCTCTAATTAATTGCAATATTCTATATCAATATGGTATAATTTTAAATACATACTACCTAATAAAAGCTGCAGCAGGTGATTAACTTGAACGAAAGCGAAAAACTTTTAAAAGCAAAATCATATCTTGACAAACTCGCCAACGGAATAAATCCAATAACCAATGAATTGGCGTCAGAAAACGATACTATAAATAATATACATATTTCATGATGTCTTTTTTATGTTTCCGATGTACTTAGAAATTTAATCGAAAATAACAACAATCCGCAAAAAAAGAAAAACAGTAAAATTTCCTTTTCTGTTACACCGCAGCAATTAGCAGATTATGTTTTTGATGATAACCCAATTACAGTTACCGAAATTACCAAAAGCTTAACAGTTTGATTGATACCGAGGAAATGAAAGGAATTAAAACAACAAGCATAACTAATTGGCTTATAAAAATTAATATGCTTGAATATCTTGCCGACGAAAACGGTAAAAATCATAAAATTCCAACTGAAAACGGTATTCAACTCGGCATCAAAACACAGGAACGCTTGGGTATGTACGGTTCATATAAAGTCGTTTTATATGACAGCAATGTCCAACAATTTATACTTGACAATATAGACACAATTGCGTATTACAACACTCAAAAGAAATCATATAATTTTAATACGGGGGGCAACATATGAAAAAAAGTACACTTGCCAATAATTTCATCTATTATCTTTTTTGCGGGTTCAGCGGTGCGGTAATAGCCTGTATAGTATGGCTGTTTCTTAAATTAATGAGCCTTGGAATCAGCTTTATATGGGAAACTGTTCCGTCAAATATCAATTTTACATATTATCCTCTTGCAGTTTGTATAATCGGCGGAATACTTCTTGGAATATATCAAAAAATCTCAAAAGCAGTCCCCGACGAGCTTGACGAAGTAATGAAAAAAGTTAAGCGAGATAAATTTTATCCGTACAATAAAGTGCTGTTGCTTTGTATTTCCGCACTTATTCCACTGCTTTTCGGCGGCAGTATCGGACCGGAAGCAGGACTTACAGGAGTTATTGTCGGACTTTGTTACTGGGCAGGCAATCATATGAAAAATGCACAAAGTAAGATACCCGAACTTATGCAAACAGGTGTGAGCGCCACATTAACGGCTATTTTTTATGCACCGCTTTTCGGTCTTGCCGCAGCAAATGAAGAACAATTAGATACCCAAGACAAAGCAACCGATATACGCACAGGCAAATTAATTTCAAATATCGTAGCTGTGCTGTTTGCAACAGGAACAATATTTTTACTAAATCAAGCTTTCGGCGGCAGTATGGGATTACCGAGAATAGGCGAATACAATATTACAAATACTGAAAGACTATGGGGTATTCCTCTTGCACTTCTCGGCACTTTAGCTGGACTTTTATTTATAATATCAGAAAAACTGCTCAAAATTTTATTTGATAAAATTCAGAGCAGTTTAGGAATAATAATAAGCACCACACTCGGCGGAATTATTCTTGGAATTTTCGGTACATACCTTCCGCTTGTAATGTTTTCGGGTGAAGACAGCATTAACGAGATAAATAACGGTATCGGAGAATTTGCGCCGTGGATACTGATAATTTCAGGATTATTAAAACTTGTAATAACAAATGTTTGCATTAAATCAGGGTGGAAAGGCGGTCATTTCTTCCCCGTTATTTTCTGCGGAGTGAGTATCGGTTTTGGTGTAGCCCTACTTATGGGACTTGATACCGCATTTTGCGCAGCAGTAATTACCGCCGCACTTCTCGGTGTTACAATGCGAAAACCTCTTGCAGTAACCGTACTTCTCCTACTCTGCTTCGACGCAAGAATTTTACCATGGATTTTGCTTGCGGCTTTTTTGAGCAGTTTGGTGGTAGGGAAAGTATTAAATAAAAATAAACATCAAAACAAATAAATAGCAAAAAATGTGGGATAATCAAAAATAAATATTGAAAAAGAGCATAGGAAGCTCCGGAATTGTAGTTGACAATACAAACAACGGAGGAGAGAGTGACCCGACCCCCAAAAGTTAGACCTAAAAAGTCTAACTTTGGAGGTCGGTATTTTTATGTCAAAATACAGTTATGAATTCAAGAAG
>USQY01000039.1 GCA_900557045.1 uncultured Clostridium sp. | reverse complement strand
CTTTGGGATTATGTATATTTTTTTTTATATTTTCCCGAAAAATATTGACACTATCTAAACATCCCCAATACTTGCAAATCACTAAAAAATATGATATTATAAAAAACAATTATAGAGAGATACCTGTTACCATTCCGAACACAGTAGTCAAACTCTATTTTTCAGTATTTATATGATGATTATTAGGCTGATAAAAATCAACAAATATTGCAAAATGCTAGAGTAGAAACTTACATTAGGAAAAATAAAAAAGTATCATATAAATGCCAAATATGTGCAACACATATTTGGTTTTTTGGCGTCTAAAGGGCTAATGGAGATTGGTCAATTTTTATGAAGAAAGGAGATGTTTTATTAGTAAATTTATGTGTAATAATTAATAGAAAGGAAACTTAAAAAAATGGATGAAGAAATATTTAAACAGGAAAAAGAAAAACTAAAAGATATTGTAAAGAAAATAAATAAGGAAGAGAATAACTTAGAACAATATCTTAGCAGTGCAGATATGAATTATGATTTAGAAAATATTGCACAAGCACAATTTGTAAGTTCTCAATTACGAAAATTGGAAAATATAAAATCCATAAAAGATAAACCTTATTTTGCTAGGATGGATTTTAAAGAAGATGGAAAAAGTGTGGAAAAACTATACATAGGAAAAATATCATTATTAGATAATAAAACAGCGTATCCAATAATAGTAGACTGGAGAGCTCCAATTTCAAATTTATATTATGAGGGAAGGGTTGGAAAAGCTGAATATGAATGCTTAGGAGAAAAAATAAAAGGTGAAATATTTTTAAAAAGACAATATATAATTGAAAATCAAGAATTAAAAAAGTATGTAAATATAAATGTTACAGGAAATGATGAGTTATTGCAAAATGCACTAGAGGAAAAGGCTGATGATAGATTAAAAAATATTGTTGCAACAATCCAAGATGAACAAAACAAAATAATTAGAGCTGATATTAATCAGCCATTAATCGTTCAGGGAGTAGCAGGAAGTGGAAAAACAACAATAGCTTTACATAGAATTGCATATTTAATATACAACTATGAAAAAGAGTTCAAACCAGAAGAATTTATGATAATTGCACCAACAAAATTTTTCTTAAATTATATATCAAACATTCTTCCAGACTTAGGAGTTAATGATGTAAAACAAACAACTTTTGAAGATTTTGCTTATGATGTAATAGGAAAAAAATTAAAAATATCTGATAATAATGAAAAACTTGTAATTATTGTTAATAAAGATTTTAATGAAATTAATAATGTTGAAACAGATATTATGATACAAGAGGCTAAATTAAAATCTTCAATTGAGTTTAAAAAAATGGTTGATGATTATTTAAAAATAGTAGAAGATTTATATATTCCAAAACAAGATTTGGAAATTAATATAATTTATGATAACAATGATATAAATTTGTACAATAACTTACATAAAACAGAAAGTAAAAATGATAAAGTAAACTGTAGTGATTTAAAACATGATAATACCAATTATGATGATATTAGTTCTAATAATGTAAAAACCACAATTATGAAATATGAAGAAATAAATAATTTGTTTAAAAATACATATAAAATGTACAATTTCACAACAAGAATAAAAGAAATTGAAAAAAATCTAGCAGCGGAATTGAAAAAGAAAACACCAGAAATTATAGAAAATTTGAAAAAAGAGCGTACACAAAAAATAGCAAATTTGACTGGTAAAAATAGAATAGAATTATATGATAAATATGATAAAATTATTAAAATATTAGAAAAAGAGCATAAAAAAATTATTAAAAATTATATAAGTAAGATTCCAAAAAAAGATTGTATACAATATTATAAAGAATTCATACAAAGTTATTTGAAAAACGAAAATGAAGTTTTAAAATATCTTAAAGCAAATACATTAAATAACTTAAATAAAAATGAAGTTTCATTTGAAGATTTAGCACCAATAATGTATATTCAAATACAATTATTTGGAGTAAAAGAAAAGTGTAAAATTAAACATGTTGTAATTGACGAAGCACAAGATTATGGAGAATTTCAATTTGATGTTTTAAAAACTCTTATAAATAGTAATTCCATGACAATACTTGGGGATATTGCACAAGGAGTTCATTATTATAGAGGAATAGAAAATTGGAAAAAGTTTATAGATACAGAATTTAAAGATGTAAAAACAGTATATACAACATTACAAAAAACATATAGAACCACAAAAGAAATTATGGATGTAGCAAATAATGTAATAAGTAAATTGCCAGAATATGAAAAAGAATATATTGTATTAGGAGAACCTGTTATTGATAGAAAAAATTCAATAAATATTAAAAAAATTGAAAATAAAGAAGAATTAATAAAAAATATAAATGATAGAATTAATACATATATAAAACAGGGTTATAAATCAATTGCAATTATTGGAAAAGACATGAGCGAGTGTGAAAATTTAGAAAAGAAATTACGAACAATAAGAAAAGATATTAAGCTAATTAGGGGTAAAGATTCAGAATATAATTCTGGAATTTCTATTGTACCTTCATATTTAGCAAAAGGGCTTGAGTTCGATTGTGTATTACTTTCAGATGTAAGTAAAGAAAAGTATGGAAATAATAGTTTAGATATTAAGCTTTTGTATGTTAGTATTACTAGAGCAATGAGTAAGTTAGATGTATTTTATGAAGGAGAATGTTCAATTGAAACTTTAAGTTTATATGCGAAAGGTATAAATATTTAGTTTCGAACTAAGTGTGTGCATTCTAAGATAACAAAGAAAGGAATAGGTTTTAATATGGAAAAATATGTTAATAAAGAATTAGTAAAATATATTAAAGATAAAATTATACCAGTATATAAATTAAATGGCAAAGCTCATGGAGCTGAGCATATAGAAATGGTTGTAAAACGTGCAACAGAGATTTCTGAATTATATCCTGGATTAAATTACAATATTTTATATACAGCTGTAACGTTTCATGATATAGGTGACCATATAGATAGAAAAAATCACGAAATTATTTCTGCAAACATAATGATGCAAGATAAAAATTTGGATAAGTTTTTTAGTAAAGATGAGAAAGAAATAATAAAACAAGCTATAGAAGATCATAGGTCATCAAAGGGAAAAGTCCCAAGAAGCATATATGGAAGAATTTTAGCTTCTGCAGATAAATGCTTGGATATTAATAAATATTTCGAAAGATGTATATCTTATGAGAAAGAGCATCATCCAGAATATACTAAACAACAAATATTGAATAGAAATTTAGAACATGCAATAGAAAAGTTTGGAAAAAATGGATATGCAATAAATATGTATTATGTAGATGATAATAAATATAATGAGTATTTGAAAAAACTACAGAAATTAATTGATAATGAAGAAGAGTTTTTTAAAAAATCAAATGAAATATATGATAAATTAAATAAGGCAAATTAGTTATAATTTAATCGTGAATTTTAGTTTATTATACAATACAAGAGTAACTTTAATAAGATTGTAAAAAAAATGGAATAATTATATTCCATTTTTTTTTATATATGATATAATTCACATAAACATATAGGATATGAAATGTGAAAATGAATTCAAATAAAATTTTTTTATATTTCGTAAATTGACATCAAAAAAGAAAGAGGTAATAAGAATGGCAAATTCAAAAATAATAGTAGTAGAAGGTGCACAAGGTGCAGGAAAAACAACAATAACAGATTATATAAGAAATACATTAAAACATACAAATTTATATAGATTAAGTGGTGTAAGTGATTCTACAATAACAGGTTTAGAAAAGAGTACAAAAATGTATTACGACTTATTAGAATATATAGAAAAAATGGAAAATTTAAGTATTAATTTGCTTTTTGATAGAACTTTCTTTTCAGAAGAAAATTACTGTAGATTAGGAAAAAAAGATTATTCTTTTACAGAAGTGTATAATGATTTAGTAGAAAAATTTAGTAAATTAGATTTTGATATATATTATATAACTTTGTATTTAGAAGATGAAAGTTTATATGAAACAAGATTAAAAAGAGAGGGAAAGGTTGAACCTGCTTATGCCAAGTTTAGCGCAGAAAATAGCATAAAGCAACAACACCAGTATTTAAAAATGGCAAGTGAAATACAAGAAAAATTCCCAAATATAAAAGTATATAATATTGAAAATAGTAAAGAATTGTCTTTAACTGAAAAAGAATTAAATACTATTTTAGGAATTTAAAGTTAAAACTGAAAGCTTAAAGCTTAAAACTTAAAAATTAGAACTTAAATTTAAATTTTAAATAAAAATACAGTAATAGTATAAACTATAATAGTTTAGAAATAAATTTTAGATAGTAATAAAAAATAAATAATAAATAAAAGGCAATCAATAATAAAAAACGAAAGGAAGAAAAAATCATGTGTGGTTTTGTAGGGTTTATAGATAAATTAAATAAAGACGAAAAACAAAAAAAAATAAAATTAATGGCAGATAGAATAATACATAGAGGTCCAGACCAAGAAGGATATTACATAGATGATAATATAGCATTAGGTCATAGAAGATTATCAATAATAGATTTAGCAAGTGGAACACAACCAATGTTTAATGAAGATAAATCAATAGTTGTAGTTTTCAATGGGGAAATTTATAATTATCAAGAAATAAAAAAAGAATTAGAAACTAAAGGTCATGAATTCAAAACAAATTCTGATACAGAGGTTTTAGTCCATGGTTATGAAGAATATAAAGAAGAACTATTTAATAAATTAAGAGGGATGTTTGCTTTCATAATTTATGATATAAAAAATAATGAAATGATTGGTGTTAGAGACTATTTTGGAATTAAACCATTCTATTATTATAAAGATGAAAAAACATTTATGTTTGGTTCAGAAATAAAAAGTTTCTTAGACCATCCAAATTTCGTAAAAGAAGTAAATAAAAAGGCTTTAAAACCTTATTTAACATTCCAATATTCAGTATTAGATGAAACATTTTTTAAAAATACATTTAGACTAAAACCAGGAAATTACATTAAATACAAAGACGGAAAAATAGAAATAAAACAATATTTCAAAGCGGAATATTTAAAACAAGATGATACATATGAAAACTATAAAAAACAAGTAAAAGAATCATTGGAAGATTCAGTAAAATGTCATCAAATAAGTGATGTTGAAGTAGGTTCATATTTATCAGGTGGTGTTGATTCTTCATATATTGTAAGTATGGCAAAACCAGATAAAACATTTACTGTAGGGTTTGATAAAACAGGTTTTGATGAATCAAATTTTGCAAAAGATTTATCAAAAATATTTAATACAAATAATTATAACAGAGTACTAACAGGTGATGATTTCTTTAATGCATTACCACTTGTACAATATCATACAGATGAACCACATGCCAATTTATCAACAGTTCCACTTTACTTTTTATCAAAATTAGCAAGAGAAAAGGTAAAGGTTGTACTTTCAGGTGAAGGTGCAGATGAAATGTATGGTGGATATAATGAACTTAATGTTAGCAAATGGATTAAAGCATATTGCAAATTACCTTTGGCTTTTAGAAAAGCACTAGCAAAAAAAGCTAGAACTAAAAAGAAATTCAAAGGTAAAAGAATTATATGTCAATATGATAGACCTTTATCTGAAAGATTTATTGGAAATGCCTTTATTATGGATGATGATGAAACAAAAGATATTTTATGTGATGAATTAAAAGAAAATGGAGTAAAATATGCAGATATTATAAAACCATATTATGAAGATGTAAAAAATGAAGATGAGATTACTCAAATGATGTATATAAATATGCATTTTTGGCTTGCTAAAGATATGCTTTTAAAAGCAGATAAAATGAGTATGGCTAATTCTGTTGAATTAAGAGTTCCATTTTTAGATAAAGAAGTATGGAATGTTGCGAGAAAAATTCCTAGTAAATATTTAATAAAAGATGGAGAAACAAAAAAAGTTTTCAGAGATGTTGCAGCTGAAGTAATCCCAGAAGAATGGGCTAAAAGAAGAAAACTTGGATTTCCAGTTCCTTTCTTTATGTGGATAAAAGAGGAAAAATATTTTAATAAAGTTAAAGAATTATTTATGCAAGATTGGGTAAGTGAGTTCTTTGATAAAGATAAAATTAACAAAATGCTTGATGATCATTATGCAGGTGTGGAAAACCATGGTAGAAAATTATATAATATTTATATTTTCTTAGTTTGGTATAAGGTTTATTTTGTTGATGGAACTAAGATTATAAAGGAATAAAGTAAGAAAATTAAAAAGTGAATTGTAAAATAAATAAAATCAAAAATATGAAACGAGAATATGACAACACTTTTTAGAAAAAAGTTGTTGCATTAGCAATGAAAATTTTGCAATTAAATTCAATAAAATAAAAAGCAAAAAACAATTGACATAAAATGCAAAAAATGGTATACTGTATACATAATATTTGTAAAGGAGGTTAATTTTTATCATACGCAAAAACAACCAATGAAAAGAAAGGAAAGAAAATGGCAGGGTTGAAAAATCTGAAAGATGAAACTTTAGAGTGTTCTAAACATTTCTTGGAAATAAGAAAAAAAGAACCAGAAGTTTCTATAAAAGAAATTGCCAAGAGATTTGGAATTGACAGAAGAACAATTTATTCGAGTGTAGTACCATATTTGGCAAATGAGCTGAATATGGAGGTGACAGAATTTAGAGAGAAATATTTGCCTCGTCCGTACAGCGAGCATCCAGTGAAAGAAAATATTCTCAAGAGGAAAGAGGCGAATTATCAAGAGGAATATAATCGACTTTTTTCTGAGGTAGAAAAAGAAATTGAAATCATAAAAGAAAACATCAAGAAGTGTCTCGGAGGTACATTATGAAAGACTTAAATATGCTTAATTCAGGGTTTATGGAAGACCAAATATGTAAACAATGGTCATTATCAAATTTTTTACAACATTTTGGATGCGATGAAGAAGCATTTTTAAATCGATTAATGTTGTTGTATAAAAATGCTCCAGAGGAAGCAAAGAAAAAAATTAAGCTTTTGAAAAAAAGAGAAGAAAAGAAAAAACGGGCAGCAGATAAGCGTGCTAGAAAAAAGCAAGTATCAAATATTAATTTATCGGTTACAAATTCAGCTAATAATGAAATATGTGTACTAGATGTAAAAGCTGTTGAAAATATGTGTAGTACTGTTAATGTTCATAAAGAAGAAAGTAAAGATGTTTCAAAATTTAATGTTAGCAATATCCAAAATAAAGCAAATTCAGAAGTAACAACTAATTCTATAAAAATGGATGATTTGACTATACTTACTGAAGAAAGGGATAAGAAACTTGAAAAATTAAGAGATTTAGAAAATTCTAAAGTGAAAATTAATGATGAAAGCAAACAAAACCAAAGAGATTTGGAGAAAATTTTTACCAAAGTAGAAAAAATGGAAAAAGAACTAAAAGAACTTTCGAAAATGGCTATTTCACTAATAGACACTGTTAGAATTAAAAAATTGGAAATTTCTAGATTAGACAAGTTGATAATTGATTCACGAAAAGATATAGAAAAAACAAATAACCAAATTCAACAATTGACTACTATAAAGATAGCAATAGGTTTTAAACCAAAAGATGATAGTTTTATAATTCTTGAAATTGCTGAAAAAGAAAAAGAAATACTGAAAGCAAAAATGTTTGAGATATACCAGGAACTGCCAGAACAAATAACAATAGGTGAAGCAAAAAAAGTAGCTAATATGATTGTAGCGTATGAAGAAAAAATTAAAGAATTTAATTCCAATAACAAAATAGAGATATATTTTCCAAAAAGTGATGAAAAAATATCATCTATTTTTGAAAAGATTATAGGGAAAAAAGTAAATATTATAGTATAATCTCAAAGGGGCTGGTAATTACCAGCCCTTTAAGTAATTATTACTTAAATTCTACTATAGTAACCCCCATTTCACCTTCACCGAAACTTCCTAATCTAAAATTCTTAATGTGTGGATGTTTTCGCAAAAATGCATGAATTCCATCACGAAGTCTGCCAGTGCCTTTTCCATGAACAATTCTAGCACTAGGCAAATTAGCAATATAACAATCATCTAAATATTTATCTATTTTAAAAATAGCATCTTCCACAGTTAAACCAATAACATTAATTTCAGATGAAATTGATGTTGATTTTAAAGTACTAGTAGATTTTGATTTGGAATTGTTTTTGTTATAAGAGCTGCCAGATGTACTACTAGTAGAATTAAAAGCTGTTGAGTTATTAGTTTTAAGATTTAGAATTTCTAAATTTTCAACTTTAATATTAGTTTTAGTATTTCCAAATTGAACAATGACTTCATTAGATTTATTTGGTAGAGTTAAAATAGTGCCAATCATATTAAAAGGTTTAACTAAAACTTCTAACCCTTTTGATAATTTTCGAGTTTGCATATTATCAATATTATTAGATATTTTCGATGTATTTAAATTTTCAGAGTTATTAGTTAAAGTATCCTTTAAATTCTTATTTAGAGAATTTCTTAACCAATTAGCCTCTTTCAAAGAATCTTTATTAGCATTTTCACATAATTCATTTAATTTTTTTATAATATCATTAGCATCTTCTTTAGCTGAAATTAAAATACTTTTAGCTTCATTCTTAGCTTTACTAATAATTTCATTTTTCTTATCTTCAACATCAGAAACATTAGTTTCAAGTTGTTTTCTTAACATTTCAATTTGATTAGAGTTCTTTAGGATTTTTTCTTTCTCTTTTTCAATTAATAATTTATCATCATAAATATTTTTTATTAATTCCTCGATACTTATATTATCTTCAGTAAGTAGACTTTCAGCCCTTTCTAATATAGATTCAGGTAACTCTAGTTTTCTACTTATTGCAAAAGCATTACTTTTTCCGGGAACACCGATTAAAATTTTATAAGTAGGACGAAGGTTTTCAATATCAAATTCAGAACTAGCATTTTCAAAACCTGTAGTTATTAAGGCATAATTTTTAATTTCTGAATAATGTGTGGTTGTAAGCGTTAAAGAGCCTTTGGAATGAAAACTTTCCAAAATGCTTATTGCTAAATTAGCACCTTCTACGGGATCTGTACCAGAACCTAATTCATCTATTAAAACCAAACTGTTTTGTGTGGATTCCTTTAAAATTGAAACTATATTTACAATATGTGAAGAAAAAGTGCTTAAAGATTCTTGAATACTTTGTTCATCACCAATATCAGCAAAAACATTATCAAATACATAAATACTACTATTTTCCTTAGCTGGTATGTGAAGACCAGAACATGCCATTACACATAATAAACCAACAGTTTTCAAAGTAACAGTTTTACCACCTGTATTAGGTCCAGTTATTATCAAAGATGTAAAATTTTCCCCTAAATTAATATCTATAGGTACAACAGTTTTAGTATCAATTAATGGATGACGAGCTTGTTTTAAATCTATAAATTTGTCTGTATTTATAATAGGTTCAATACAATCCATTACTTGAGAATATTTAGCTTTTGCAAATATAAAATCAATATTTCCAATTGAATTAATTGTTTGTTTAATATTATTTACAATTGGATAAAGTTGTTTTGATAAATTATCTAATATTTTTTCTATTTCTATATTTTCTTCAAGTTTTATGTTATTAATTTGATTATTTAAATCAAATATTGAAGTTGGTTCAATATATACAGTAGAGCCACTTGCAGATATATCATGTATTAAACCGGTTACATTTTCTTTATATTCAATTTTTACAGGAATAACATATCTATCATTACGAATAGTAATAATTGGTTCCATAATATATTTTGAATAACTAGAAGAATGTATGAAAGAGTTTAACTTTTCTTTTATACTACTCTCTAGTCTACGTCTATTTCTTCGCAAAGAATTCAAAGTTTTTGAAGCATCATCTGAAATAGTATTTTCATCTAAGATTGCTTTAGTAATGTTTTGATATATAGCTATATTTGAATATAATTTTTCAAATTCAGATCGTAATATATCATATTTAAATTCTGATGTTTCTGAATCATTTTCATTTGAACAATCAAAGTATTCCTTTAAATCATTAGATATTTTAAAAATTTTGGCAATATCTAACAATCCTTTTGGAGTAAGAGGAATAAAGCTTTCTAAGCTTTTTATATATGGAGTTATGTTTTCAATTTCATCTATAGGAATATTGCCATATTTTGTTAAAAGTGTATATGCTTCAGAAGTTTGTTTTTGTAGAGTTTGTACTTCTTTTAGTTCTTTAGAAGGTAAAAGATTTAGCATTATGCTTTTGCCTAGATAAGTTTTACAGTATGTTGAGAGTATTTGTAATATTTTGTCGAATTCTAGTTTTAGTAAATTTGAGTTCATTGGTGTGTGGACCTCCTTTATGTTTTATAAAAATATAAATATGCAAATTTTTTAGTTAAATATTATATGATAGTATAACATAAAATTTGAAAAAAGCAATTGTTGTTGATTAGTGGGAATAAATTAATTGAATTATTAAAAATAAAATTATAGACAAAATTTAATTGTATGTTATAATAAAATTGTGGAAAGAATGTACAAAGGGGGATAGTTTTATGGAAAAATCAAAAAAGAAAAAAACAATAATAATTGTTATTAGTATATTAGTGTTTTTAACAGCTATTATTGTAGGAGGGGTTATTGTAATGAATAATATTAGCGATGATAGTAGTGGTATAACTGTAAGAAATAGTAAAAATGACAAAGACAATACTAAAAAAAATAAGCAAGAGGTAAAGATAAAGAAAAGTGAAACAAAAGAAATAAAGTTTACAGAGTTTAATAATGGATTGTTTTCAATGAAAATACCTGAGGGTTGGAAAGTGGATGTAATAGGTGATTATATTCATTATACAATTAAAGCGTATGATCCACAAAATCCTACTTGTCAAATGTTTTTTAATATGAAAACAGAAGGATATAATAAATCACAAGATGCTAAAAATTTTCAACAAAGATATTATCCAAATAATATGTTTGCAAAAAATCCAGTAATATCAGAAAAAACAACAGAAGGGTTTTATAAAATTTTTAGTGAATTAGGCCCATTAAATAATACAGCTTCATTTACTTTTCCAACATTAAGTAATTTTACTGTTGTTGATAAAATAGGTACTTCTGCATTAGGAGGAGATATATTAAGGGCAACTTTCAAAGATAATAATGGAAAAGAGGCAGAAGGGTTGTTTACAGCATATGTGTATGATCCAGGTCCATATTATGTTTATGAAAATGTAGTTTCAGGTAAGCAAATTGATATATATTATTTAAATGTTTATAATACAGTATTTATTACAGCTCCTAAAGATGAGTTTATAAATTGGGAAGAAACTTTAAATACTATGGTATCTTCTTTAACATTTTCAGATACTTTTATTAATCAGTTTTATAATCAACAAGATGCTGTTATGGCAAATTTCCAAAGTGTTAGAAATATTTGTAATCAAATTTCAGATGGTATAATGTCTTCATGGGAGAAAAGAAGTGCTAGTTATGATATAATGAGCCAAAAACAGAGTGATGCAACTCTAGGATATGAAAGAGTTTATGATACTGAAAATGGTGATATTTATAAGGCTTATAATGGATTTACTGATGATTATGATGGTGAAAGGTATAAGTCTATTAATGATAATATGTATACTAAAGCTATTGAGGGATATATAGAAAAGTAAAAAAATAGCTAAAAGTACTTGAAAATCTTACTAAAAAGATATATAATAATAATGCAATATTAAGATACAGAAAGAGTGGGAACAAATCCCACTCTTTAATCGTACATTACGAAACATTCTAATTAAAGGGGAGGAAAATAAATTGGCAAATATTGAAGAAAGAGTTGAAACTCTTGTTAAACCAACAATTGAAGACCTTGGTTATCAATTGTATGATGTTCAATATGCAAAAGAAGGAAAAGATTACTTTTTAAGAATCTTCATAGAAAAAGAAAATGGAACAATTAGTTTAGAAGATTGTGAAAAAGTGAATAATGAAATAGAGGAAATGCTAGATACAGCAGATTATTTTAAAGAACAATATTTTTTAGAAGTTTCATCAACAGGTATTGAAAAACAAATAAGGAAAACGAAACACTTACAAGAAAATATAGGTGAAATTATTGATGTAAAATTGTTTAAACCAATTAATAATAGTAAAGAATACATTGGAATATTAAAGAAGTTTGATGATGAAACAATTTATTTAGAAGCTGATAATCAAATTATTGAATTAGAAAGAAAAAACATATCTTTAATAAAAAAATATTATAATTGGGATTTAAATTAAAAATAATTATTTAGTAAATATATAAAGGAGGAATTAAAAAAATGAAAAAAGGAGCAAAAGTAAAGGTAAGTAAAGCAATAGACAGTAAAGAAATGTTATTAGCAATGGAAGAATTAGAAAAGGAAAATGGTATGAAACCAGGAAGTTTATTAGAAGCAATAGAAACAGCACTAGTTACAGCATATAAAAGGGATTGTGATTCAACAGCAGATAATGTAAAAATTGTTGTGGATAAAGAAACTGGTGATTTTCATGTATTTGCTGAAAAAGAGGTAGTAGAAGAAGTTGAAGATGCAAATACACAAATATCTTTAGAAGATAGCAAAAGAATAAATAAAACATTAGAGATTGGTGATACAGCTCAAATAGAAATTATGCCTAAAAATTTTGGAAGAATAGCAGCAGGGACAGCTAAACAAGTTATTATACAAAAAATAAGAGAAGCTTCAAGAGAGTTCTTGTATAATGAATTTAGTGATAGAAAAGGTGAAATCGTTTCAGGGTTAATTCAAAAAGCAGATGGAGGAATTGTTGTAGTAGATTTAGGAAGATTAGAAGGTGTAATGCCATTAAAAGAACAAGTTCCAACAGAAAAATATAGAGTAAATGATAAAATAAGAGCATATGTATTAGATGTAGAAAAAGGAGCAAAAGGTGCACCACAAGTAATTATTTCAAGAGCACATGCAGATTTTGTTAGAAAATTATTTGAACTTGAAATACCAGAAATTTATGAAGGAGTTATTGAAATAAAAAGTGTATCTAGAGATGCAGGAAGCAGAAGTAAAGTTGCAGTATATTCACCAAATGAAAATATTGATCCAGTTGGTTCTTGTGTAGGTCAAAAAGGAATTCGTATTCAAAATATAATAAATGAATTAGGTGGAGAAAAAATAGATGTTATAGAATGGAGTGAAGATCCAGCAATATTTATTTCAGCAGCATTATTACCAGCACAAGTGTTAGCAGTAGATATAAAAGAAGATGAAAGATTTGCTCAAGTAATAGTACCTGATGATCAATTATCACTAGCTATAGGTAAATCTGGTCAAAATGCAAGATTAGCTGCAAAATTGACAAATTGGAAAATAGATATAAAAAGTGAATCTCAATTTAGAAAGATACTTGCAGAATCTCAAAATTCTGAAGAATTAGTAGAAACAGAAGATTCAGAAGAAATAGAAAATAATGAAAATGCTTAAAAATATATAAATAAAAGATAGGAAGTGAATATTTTGAAAAATATACCACAAAGAACATGCATAGGTTGTAATGAAAAAAAAGATAAAAAAGAACTTATTCGTGTAGTTAAAGACAATCAAAATAATATAAGTATAGATAAAACAGGAAAAGCTAATGGAAGAGGAGCATATATTTGTGATAATATAGAATGCTTAGAAAAAGCTATAAAAAATAAAAAGATAGAAAAAAGTTTTAAAATGAATATAGATGAAAGTGTATATGAAAATTTAAGAGGTGTAATTAGTGGTAAATAAATCAAAAATATTAGGACTATTAGGATTAGCAACAAGAGCAGGAAAAGTAATTTCACGGTGCAGATGCGGTTAAAGAAGCATATTTAAAAAAGAAATTAAAATTAGTTATTATATCTGAGGATGCATCAGAAAGGACTAAAAATAATTTTTATAAATTGATAGATAAGCAGTTTGTACATATTTGTGAGTTTGGTACAATGGATGAAATTGGAAAATCAATAGGAAAAACTCCTAAAGCTGTTGTTGGGATTAAAGATATCAATTTTTCAAAAGAAATTATAAAAAATATAAATGGGGGTGATATTATTGGGTAAGATAAAAATACATGAAATTGCAAAAGAAGTAGGCTTAACCAGTAAACAAATAATTGAAAAGGCGAATAGCTTGGGAATAGAGGTTTCTAGTCATTTAAGTTCTGTAAGTGAGGAACAAGCTAATAAAATTAAAAGTAGTATTAAATCTAATAAAGATAAAACAGAAAAATCAAATGGTTCAGAAAAGACTAAAAAAGTTAAAGATGAAAAGAAAAATGAGACTCCTGTTATAATAAGAAGAGAAGTAATTGTTTCTGAAGAAAAGAAAAAAGTGGAGGAAAAACCAAAAGTTAATAGAAATGATGTAGGCTTTGTTGAGAGAAAGAAAAATCAAGATTACAATATAGTATATAGAAATAAAACTACTAAACCAATGACTTTTAGTGAATTATTTGGAATAAAAGACAACAAAAAGGAAAAAGAAGAAACTAAAAAAGTAGAAAAAACAACACAAAATATATCAGAGACAAAAAATGTTGAAGATAATAAAAAAGTGGAAGAAATTAAAATTCAAGAGCAATCACAAAAAACAGAAAATAGCGTAAATGCTGAAGAAAAAAATATTATAAAACAAGAAAATAATATTGTAGAAAAAAATATTGAAAAAAAGGAGAAAACAGAATTACCTGAAAGTAAGAATATGGAACAAGCAGTAAAAAAAGAATTTGTAAACAATAATAACGGATACAGAAGAAATGATAATTATAATCAAAACAGAAATAATAATTATAGAAACAATAATGGAAATAATAGTGGAAATAGATACAATCAAGAAAATAGAGAAGATAGAGACAGCAGAAATAATAAATTTAATAGTAATAATAAATTCCAAAATAATAGAAATAACAATTACAATAATGGTTATAATAATCAAGATAGAAGAAATAATGGGGAAAATGGTTTCTCTAGAAATTCTAATAATAAATTTCAAAGAAATAATTTTAACAATAATAGAAATGAATTTAATAAAAATGAAAGAAAGCCACTTGATGAAAAAGGAATAGACAAAAACATTAAAAATATAATGTCAACAGAAATTGTGGAAAAAGAATCTCAAAGAGATTATAATAGCAAATCTATAGATAAAGCTAAACAAAATAAATTTGAGGAAAATAAAGGAAACAAAAAGAATACTAAATCAAAGAAAAATGGAAGATTTGAAGAATTTGATGGTGGAAAATTAAAAGACTTAAAACAAGTTAACAAATTATCACATATGTTTGATGAACAAGATGGTGGAATGCTAGATTATTATGATTTAACGACTGAAAGAGGAAAAAGAAATAAAAAGAAAAATATTAGAAATGATGAAGAAAGAAATAAACAAAAAATATTTGAATTAAAAGAAATTACAATTCCTGAGAAAATTACTGTTAAAGATTTAGCCGCAGAATTAAAGAAAACTAGTGGAGAAGTAATTAAAAAATTATTTGGTTTAGGAATAATGGCTACAATTAATAATGAATTAGATTTTGATACAGCATTTTTAGTTGCAGAAGAATTTGGAATTACAGCAAATAAAAAAGAAGTTGTTAATGAAGAAGATATTTTATTTGATGAATCAGAAGATAGTGAAGATGATTTAATGCCAAGACCACCAGTTGTAGTTGTTATGGGACACGTTGACCATGGTAAAACTTCATTATTAGACACTATTAGAAGAACTAATGTTATTGAAGGTGAAGCAGGTGGAATCACACAACATATAGGTGCATATAAAGTTAATGTAAATGGTAGAGAAATTACATTTTTAGATACACCAGGACATGAAGCTTTTACAAGCATGAGAGCAAGAGGTGCTCAAATAACAGATATAGCAATACTTGTTGTTGCAGCAAATGATGGCGTAATGCCACAAACTGTTGAAGCTATTAATCATGCTAAAGCTGCAAATATTCCAATTATAGTAGCGGTAAATAAAATAGATTTGCCAGAAGCAAATGTTGAAAAAGTAAAACAAGAATTAATGCAATATGAATTAGTTTCAGAAGAATGGGGAGGAGATACAATATTCGTTCCTATTTCTGCTAAAAATAATATCAATATTGAAAACTTACTAGAAATGGTTTTATTAGTTGCAGATATGCAAGAATTAAAAGCTAATCCAAATAAACAATCTAAAGGTGTTGTAATTGAAGCTCGTCTAGATAAAGCAAAAGGACCTATTGCTTCTGTTTTAGTACAAAGAGGAACTTTAGATGTAGGAGATACAGTAGTTGTTGGAACTTCAATAGGAAGAATTAGAGCTATGAAAAATGATAAAGGTCAAAATGTTAAAGAAGCTGGTCCATCTACACCTGTTGAAATAATGGGATTAACAGAAGTTCCAGAGGCAGGAGATACTTTCTATGAAGTTAAAAATGAAAAAATGGCTAAACATTTAATAGAAAAAAGACGTGCTCAAGAAAGAGAAAAAATGATAAATTCAAATGTTGTAACATTAAGTAATTTATTTGAAAAAATGGCTAACGAAGATTTAAAACAATTGAACTTAATTGTTAAAGCTGATGTTCAAGGTTCTGCTGAAGCTGTAAAACAATCATTAGAAAAACTTTCAAATGATGAAGTTAAGGTAAAAGTTATACATTCAGTTGCAGGTGCAATTAATGAATCAGATGTTCAACTTGCAAAAGCTGCAAAAGCAATAATTATAGGATTTAATGTAAGACCAGTTGGAACAGCAAAAGAAATTGCTGATAGAGAAGGCGTTGAAATTAAATTATATTCTATTATTTATAAAGCAATTGAAGATGTTGAAGCTGCTATGAAAGGTATGCTTGATCCTGTTTATGAAGAGAAAATTATTGGTAATGCTGAAGTTAGACAAACATTTAAAGTTTCTAATGTTGGTACAATTGCAGGATGTTATGTTATAGATGGAAAAATTGAAAGACATGCAGGAGTTAGAGTAATTCGCGAAAGTGTTGTTATTCATGAAGGTAAACTTGTTTCATTAAAACGTTTTAAAGATGATGTAAAAGAAGTTGCTAAAGGTTATGAATGTGGTGTTCAAGTTGAAAATTATAATGATATTAAAGAAGGCGATATTATAGAGGCTTTTGTAATGGAAGAAGTTAAAAGATAGTAGATTGTAATATAAAATAATAAATAGTAAAATATAATAAAAGA
>USQY01000038.1 GCA_900557045.1 uncultured Clostridium sp. | reverse complement strand
ATAAAATAAAAATAAATCAAAAACAAAACCAAAATAAAATTAGAAATAAATAAAATTGATAATTAAAGTTAAATTAAAATGGAATTAAAACATAAACCAAATATAAAAAACAAACATGACAAGATAAAATAAATATAATAAATAAAAAAATAGGGGGGATATGTACTTTTTATAAATTTTTTGGTATAATATGAATTGAGGTGAAAAAAATGGAAATAACAAAAAATATAAAAATAGGTGAATTATTAGAAGTTGCACCAAATAAAGCAGAAATTTTATTAGCTGCAGGAATGCATTGTTTAGGATGTCCTGCTTCACAAGCAGAAACATTAGAAGAAGCATGCGCAGTTCATGGAATAGATGTGGACAAACTAGTTGAAGAATTAAATGCATAGTGAATTAAATAGTAAAAAATAATAAAAATAGCTTGCGAGTATTGTATAGTAATTTTATACAAATTGCAAGCTTTTTTCATCGTCAAAATTCGACAGATGTTATAAGATATTATAGTTTAGTTTTTTAAATATATTTTCTGTAAT
Source organism: uncultured Clostridium sp. (assembly GCA_900557045.1). Classification (GTDB taxonomy): domain Bacteria; phylum Bacillota; class Clostridia; order TANB77; family CAG-508; genus CAG-492. Next base: position 16,938 of record USQY01000038.1, on the reverse strand, counting down.
TTTAATTTTTTTTAATAATTTGTGCGGTTTTATTTATTAAAAATATTTTTTATAAATTTTCCAGATTCAGTTAAATAATTATTAAAATCTAAATTTGAGTCAATAATAGAAATACTTTCTTCAGAATTAGTATTATTAGTAGTATTAGTATTTTCTAGAGAACTAAAATTAATGTTTTCCTGCAAATTTGAATTAGTGTTATCTTTTATATTACTAGTAAATTCATTATTTTTAACTTCATATTCTGGCAATAAAATAGCAGAACTTTCATCTTTATTAGAAAAAGACCAATATATCCAACTAATATTTTTAGAATTCAAGTAGTTAATCCATTCAGAAAATTTATCAAAATATACTTCACCATCACCACTAGCAGCTGTTAAACCACATTCAGAAACGAAAATAGGAATGTTTTTTTCAATACAATAATCTATTTGTTCACGTAATTCTGATCCATGTGTGCCAGAATAAAAATGGCATGAATATGCAATATTTTTAAAACTTATTGGATTGTCAGCAGCTTTCTTTAATTTTTTACACCAATCTGGAGTACCAACTATTATTAAAGATTTTTCAGAGTTACTTCGTATAATTGGTATTATTTCTTCTGCATATGGTTTAATGTGCCTTTCCCAAGTTACCTCGTTTCCGTTAGGTTCATTACATATTTCATAAATTACATTTGGAGTATTAGAATATTTTTTTGAAACTTCATCAAAAAATACTTTTGCTTCTTGTTTATGTAGTTGAGGATTATTGTCATTTAAAATATGCCAATCTACTACTACATACATATCAAGGCTTGTTGCCATATCAATAATTTTATAAACTTTTTCTCTATTTTCATTAGGATTATAAATATATCCACTTCCATGAGAATCTGTGTACATAGCAATTCTAAAAACATTTATGCCCCAAGTTTTTTTCAGATTTTCTAAATTTTCGAAAGTAATAACATCAGAAAACCATTCAATTCCATGGCTGCTCAATCCTTTTAATTGAATTTTTTCATTTTTTTCGTTTTCTAAATTTGCGCCATTAGTATGAATCCATCCATTATAAGAAACAGTAGTTTTATCAATATTAAGTTGCTTGTTTGTAGTATTAGAACTTATAGGAGAATAAGTTTTATAAACAAATATACATGTAATTAAAAAAGCAATTATAATAAAAAATATAATAACAGTTTTTTTCATTAAAAAATTGCACCCTCTTTCTTTTATTTATTTTTATTTTTGTTTTATTTTATTTTTGTTTTATTTTATTTTATTTTTGTTTTATTTTATTTTTGCTTTATATTTATCTTTATTTTTTTATTTATTTTGTTTTTTTTTTTATCGTATTCGTATTTTTTGAAAGTTTATTTCTATTGAAGAAGATACCTAAAACAGAAAGTTTTTTATATACGCTAATTTTATTAGGAATAAAATTAGCAGAAGCCGTACATTTTACGCTACTATCAAAAATAACAGAAATTGTTAAATAAAAAATATTAGAAATTATCCATAATAAAGATAAAATATATACTGTAATTCCACTTGTTTTAATTCTAAATAAACACATAATTAAACCTAAAATATTTAAGATTAATAAAACCAAATGACTTATTAATAATTGTTTATTAGTTTTACTCATTTTTAAATTTTGAGAAGATTTTGGTGTAACTTCAAATTTAGTATTTCCAAAACCAAAAAATTCTTTTAAAACTTCTTTGCAAAGTACAGGTGTCAATATGGTTTCATAAATTTTATTCCAAGTAGATGAACGTTTATTACCTTCAAAAATATCTAATGTAAATCTTTTTAAAATATAAGTAGGTAACCATATTGATATAAAAGTAGTTAAATTACAATCTACAATAATAACTCCGAAAATACTGAAAAGTAAAGGAGTTAACAGATATACCATTCGTCTAACACCAAAAAACCAATAAGAAATACAAGATAAATATTCTATTTTTTGTTTAAAAGATAAACCTTTATTTTTTAATATATTATATTTTTTTAAAATTTGAACACAACCTCTTGCCCAACGTGAACGTTGTTTTACGAAACCAGATAAATCATTTACTGCTGTTCCGTATGCTTCTACGTTATTAAGAGCCAAACACTTATATCCTTTAGATTCGATCATCATACCAGTTGCAATATCTTCAGAAATTGTTCCGATTGCAAATCCATTACAAGAATTTAAAGCTTTTCTTGAAAATAAAGCATTTGTACCACAGTAAATTGCTGAATTTGTAGCATTTTTTGCTATTTGAATTGAGTGGTAAAAATAGTCTTGTTCAAAAGGAATTTTATTTTCTAATTTAAAACGTAATTGGAAAATATCTGGGTTGTTAAAACTTTGTGGCAATTGAACAAAACCTATTTCATCTGTGCCAGTAAAAAAGAATGGGAGAGTAGTAAGTAAAAAATTTGGAGTTGGTGCCATATCTGCGTCAAATGTTGCAACAAAAGGTGAAGTAATGTGATTTAATGCATGATTGTAATTTCCTGCTTTTGCATTTTTATTAGTAATTCGTGATAAATAATTAACACCTAAATTTTCTGCTAATTTCTTAATATTTGCTCTATTACCATCATCACATATATAAATATGAATTTTTGATTTATCAGGGTAACTCATATTTTTGCATGCAGTAATAGTATTTTTTAATAATGATTCATGTTCATTAATAGTAGCAATTAAAACATCTATATCAGGATATTGAGTTATATTAGATAAGTCAGGAATTTTAGGAGATGTTTTTTTCACACATAAAATATTCAAATAATATGCAAAAAAATCTAGAGATTCCCATATTTCAATAAAAAGTACTAATATTGATGATATTAAAGCAATTATTCCTAGAGTTGTAGGAATTGTAAAAAATATTCTATAGATTATATAAGTAAATGTTAAAAGTATAGTTAGTGTGTAAAATATAAATTTAAATAAGTTCTTTTGTTTCATTTTTTTCTCGTATAATCAATCATATAGAAATATTAATCTATATAATTGGTTAATTCCTTTCTTTTAAAATTTCTTGTATTAATTTTATAAAATAATTATATAATAAGAAAATTAGTTGTGCAATAGCGATTAAAAAAACTAGTAAGTCATAAATAGAAAAAAGATTATGCAATAGAATAAAAAATACTATAAAAAAATATACTAATATACCAAAAAAGTTTCTTAATAAATTAAAAAAATATTGCAAATTTAGATAAAACAGCAGTATTACAAAAATGTAATATAAAAGTAATATTTGTAATATTTTGTCAAAAGCAACTATTTCCGTAAATTAATAGTTATCAAACCTAAATATACAGCCCAAAACGGGGATTGAATAAAAAATTTTTCTTCTATAATATAAAAATAAATAAAATATTATGGAGACTAACTATATGAATGTCAATAGTTTTTCTCAAAAAATCAAAAAAATTAGTACATTGAAAAAATGCATGACAAATAAGCATCTGGAAAAATGCTTTTAAAAAGGTATGAAACACTATCAACTAAGCTACTTTTGGAAGTTGATAAGATTTATTTGTTTTTAATAAATAATAAATAACTCTAATTAATTTTTTAGAAGTATGACTAAGTGCTACAAAATAATGCTTACCTTCAGCTAGCTTAGAATTTTTGTAATCATTAAATGTTTTATCACGCATACAGACAAGTCTTGTAGCATTAAGTAAGGCCCAACGTAGATATTTAGAACCACGTTTTACCATTACTGAATGAGTAGCAGTATATTTTCCAGATTGATATGTAGATGGATCAAGTCCTGCAAAGGCTTGTAATTTAGCAGGTGAATCAAAGTTATTTATATCACCAATTTCAGCTAATATAAAAGCAGCAGAAACATAAGAAATACCTGGAATAGACATTATTGGACTATCAAGTTCGTCAACTATTGTTTTAAGTTCCTTATCAATATCATCAATTTGAGTTTGTAAAAACAAAATAGTTTGAATAACTTGTCTTAATTCAAAAGATAAAGAACGACTATTAGTGCCAATTGATATTCTAGCAAGTTCACGAATTTCAATAGCTTTAGCTCTACTATATTTCCCTTTAGAATATTTTTCTAAAAGAGATGTAAGATGTTTTAAATTACATTCAGATATATCTTTAGCAGAAGGTAATTCGTTAAGAAGATACAGCACAGAAGTTTGAGAAATAGACCAAACAATTTTCTCGAGTTCCGGAAACACAAGAGTAACAAGCCTAGAAAGAGATGTTTTGAATTTTGAACGTTCTTGAATTAAACGAAATCTGTGTCTAACTAGTGACTTTAATTCAGAAATGTGATAAGATAAATTAGAGTAGGGCTTTAAGTTATCTGTGATAAGCATTGTAGCAATAAAACGAGCGTCTAACTTATCTGTTTTGGTCTTTCTAAGGCTTTGACCTTTTCTGTAAAGATTAGTTTGTAGTGGATTAATGACGTAGACATTAAATCCTTTTGAGGTCAGAAAGTTAAGAATGTTATTGCTGTAGTGACCAGTAGCTTCAAGTCCTACTTTAATATTTTCAAGACTTTCATTAAATTGAGAAAGAGAATTGAATAAAGAATTGAAACCATCAAAATTGTTTTGAACAGTCAATTTTTCAATCAAAATTTCTCCATCAGAGTTCATTGCAAAGCAATCGTGTTTATCCTTTGCAACATCGATACCAACATAAATCATAAGGGGTACTCCTTTTTAAATAAAATTTAGACAATGTGATCCACAAAATGTTTGTTGAATGTAGCCTCGTTCTAAATAAAACGTCATGCGTTATCTAACTAATTAACAAATAAACAAACATCTGTGGCTAGAGCCTCCAAAGGAAATCGTCAAGCGATAGGGATAGAAACTAGTCCACAGAGTCTATAAAAACATTATAACAAAAAAGTAAAAATTTTAAAGAAAGGAGTTCGTATAATGTTATATGTTCATTATACGAGGTATATAAAGTGAAAGAAAAAAATTCATTATTAAAAATATTTGCAGTTATTATAATAATCATTAGTATAAGCACTAGTTTTATTGGGATAAGTAATACACAGTATTATATTGATGGAGTAAAGCAGGCTTTAAAAACAAGCAGTCCTAATGTAACAAACGAACAAATGAGTATAACAATTAAATATATAGATACACAAGGAAATGCATTATTACCAGAAGAAATAATAAAAGGGAAAATAGGTGAATGGTATAAAACAGATAGAATAGATATTCCTTGTTATAGAGCTTATGGCGACGAACCTATAAATAAAAACGGATATTTTCAAGAAGATAGCAAGGATATAATTTATGTGTATAAACCAAGTAATGAAAGCTATTCAATAGAACAACAAAATAATAATGTAACAATAGTATATGGAGATATGAAAATTCCAGATGTATATGAGCTTACAGTAGAAAGTACTAATTTATACAATGAAAAAATTAATAATATAAAATATGAATTACAAAACGAAGAACAATCAAGTTTGTCAAGTGGTGTTACAGAAAATGGTGATTTATATTTAGGAACATTAACTGTAAGAGAAGAAGGAAAGAAAAAATATATAATAAAACAAATAGATGTACCTAATGAATATAAAAAAATAATAGATAATGATATATCTTTTACATTAAATCAAACATGGGATAAAGCATCAAAAAAATTTATAGTAAATATAGAATATGACACAAATTTAAGTGGATTAAAAATAGATGTAGAAAATAAAAAAATAAAAGTAAAAATACAATACAAAGATGCAAAATATGATGTAAGTATAAAACAATTTGTATCTGAAGTAGATGGAATAAAAAAAGTTAATAATGAGATAAAAACAAGTTTAGATAAAAACGGAAAAATTATATACACTAAAAATGAAAATATGGAAAAAGTAGAAAATAATCAAGAATTAATTTTTACAATAAGAATTTATAATGAATCTGAAAATGCTGCAACAATAAAAGATATATTCAATGAAATTCCACAAGGATTAGAATATATAAATAATGAATTAAATAATCAAAATGGCTGGAAATTATATAAAATAAATTCATCAGGAGATTTAGAGGAAACTACAAATATAAGTGAAGCAGAATATATAAAAACAAGTATTTTAGATAATACAGAATTAAAAGGATTTAACAAACAAACAATGCTATCACCAGAATATAAGGAACTAAAAATAGCGTTAAAAGTAAAAGAAAATAAATTAAATAATGGAAGAATAGCAACAAATAAAGTAAAATTACAAGATGATTCATGTGATGCTAACAAAGAAAATAACACAGATGAGTGTAGTGTATATGTAAAAAAATTTGATTTAAATATAGAAAAAAATATTATAAATGTAACAGTAGAAAATAATGAAGGACAAAAAATAATAAATAAAAAATCAAATGAAGAAATATTAAAAATAGATATACCAAAAAAAGAAATAGAAAATACAAAATTAAAAATAAAATATGAAATAAAAGTAACAAATATTGGTGAAATAAATGGATATGCAACAGAAATAACAGATTATTTACCAGAAGGATTTGAAGCAATATCAACACAAACAACACAATGGGTGGTAAATGGAAATGAAGTAAAAACAAATTCATTAAATAAAAATTTATTACAACCAGGAGAAAGCAAATCAATATTTATAGAATGTACATATAAAGTTAATAAAGAAAATATAGGTTCAAAAATAAATAGCGTAAAAATAACAGAATATGAAAATGATTCAGATTCTAAAGACATAACAGAAGATAATGAAGACAAAGAAGAAATTATAATTACAATAAAAACAGGATTTACAGCAATATGTTTTACAACAATTATAGTGGCTCTTTTAATTAGTATTGCAGTGATAATAATATTAAAAAGAAAAAATAAATAAAAGGAGGAGTATCTAATGAAAAAAGGCATATATGTATTTATTAGTATAATATCAATATTAATATTAATAAATATATTTTCTCCAAAAGAATCATATGGATACACAGAATACACATATGTTATAGATGGAATAGAGTGGCATTATTGTTTAAATGAGTCAAATGAGGCAATAAATGTATATGCAAAATTTAATTCAACAAATGCAAACATTGAAACAGTAACAATACCATCAAAAATAGGACAATACCCAGTTGTTTCAATAGGAAAATACACATATTATGAATACAATATTTTTGGAAACACAAGAGATGAACAAATAAAAAAAGTTATTATACCAAATTCAGTAAAAGAAATAAAAAGATATTGTTTTATAAACTGCATGGCACTAGAAACAGTTGAAATGCCAGATTCTATAGAAACAATAGGAAGTAAAGCTTTCTATCACTGTGAGAAATTAAAGAGTGCAGAATTTAAATTACCACAAAATTTAATAAACATAGAGGATTATGCATTTCATAGTTGTTATAATTTAGATATAAAAGACATAAAATTTCCAGCAAATTTAAAAAATATAGGAAATTATGCTTTCTACAATTGTAAAAGTCTAACAGGAAACTTAAATCTACCAAATACATTACAAACAATAGGAAGAAAAGCATTTGCAAACTGCTCAGAATTAAATGGAACAATAACAATAGGTTCAGGAATAACAAATATACCAGAAAAAGCATTCCAAAATTGTTCTAAATTAACAGGAAATTTAACAATACCAAACACAGTTACAGAAATAGGAGAATGGGCTTTTAGCGGATGTGAAGGATTAAATGGAGAATTAAATTATAATTCAACATGTGCAAATATAAAAGATTTTACATTTTCAAATTGCAATTTTAGTAAAATCAAATTACCATCAACAGTTACACAAATAGGAATATTAGCATTTAATAATGCAAAAGAAATTTGGATAGATAACACAGAAGGAAATGTAATATTTGCAAATACATGGGGTGGAATAGGTGGAATTCCATATGTACACTATAAAGACTGCAAACATACAATAACAATATTGGCTCCAGAAGGAGTAAAAGTAATAGATACTATAACAAACACAGAAATAACAACAGGAGAATATAGTTGCTCACAAGCATTAAATTTGATAGTAAAACCAGAAGATATAAGTAAATATGCATATTTAAATATGTTAGTAAAAACAGATGGTAAATATACAAATTCACCAAAAGAAGAAGAAAAAGTTGATTTACTAGATAATCCAACATATACACAAAACATACAATCATTAACAAGAAATAAACAGATAATAATAACAGGACAAGATATAAAATTAGTGGATTTAAAATTAATTCAAAGAGAATATATATCTGAAATAAATGGAACAGAGCCAACAAATAAAAGAGAACCAATAATAACAAATACAGAAAATAAATTAGAATATAAACATACAAAATATCCAGTAGAAGTTCAAAATGGAGATACAATTACATATAAAATAAGAGTATATAATGAAGGAGAAAACGAAGGATATGCAAAGGAAATAGTTCAATATATAGGGCAAGGATTAGAGTTTGATGTAAATAATGCAAACAATATAAAATATAAATGGACAGTTTCAGAAGATGGAAGAAAAATAACAACAACATATTTAGAAAATACAGCAATACCAGCATATACAAACAATGAAAATCCAAGTTATGAAGAAATTGAATTTATATGTAAAGTAACAGCAGAAAAACAATTAGAAGAAGATATAAGATTGGTTGTAGCAGGTGAAATAACAAAAGGAACAAGTGGAGAAAAAGAATTAAAAAAAGGAAATTTATCAATACCAGAACTATCAACCTATAAAGAAGAAGAGGCATACAATTCAAACTCAACACAATATGTAAGAGGAACAGAGGAAGATGACGATTTTGAAAATGTGGTTATAAAAAGAGAAATACCAATAGACTACACTATCAGAATAGAAAAAATAGATTCAGAAACAGAAGATATGCTAAATGGAGCAAAATTCGATTTATTAAATGAAAATAAAGAAGTAATAAAAACAGGAATAACAAAAAATGGTGGAATATTAGACTTTGGATTAATGAAAACACATGGAACACAAGATGATATATATTACATAAAAGAAACAGAAACACCAGAAGGATATAGAAAAATAATACAAGATGAAGTAAAAGTAGTAATACATAAAAAAATAACAGACCCAATAACAGAACAATATGAAATATCAATAGAATGTGATTTATTAGAAACAAAAGTAATAGTAGAAACACAAGATACAGTAATACCAATATATACAGAAGAACAATTATCAAAAATAGGAACAAATAGAAGTGTAACAATAGATGGAAAAACATATACATTTGGAAAATATGAAGATTATGAATTGAAAAATGATATAGAAATAACATCAGGAAACTGGAAACCAATAAAAGAATTTGGAGGAGTATTTGATGGAGCAGGTTATACAATATCAAATTTGAAAATAACACAAGATGGAGATAGTGACAATACAAGATTTGGACTTTTTGCAGAAGTATCAGGAACAATTAAAGACTTAAACGTATCAAATATAAACATAAATATCACAAATGTAGAAAAAGAAATAAACGAAAAAATAAGTGATGCAAGATTAGAATTAGCAAATGCAACAACAACTACAGAAAAAACAAGATTACGAGAAAAAATAAAAGAATTACAAGAAAAATTAGAAAATAAATATAATGTTGGTGGAATAGTTGCTTATATGGCACAAGGAACACTACAAAACTGTACAGTTTCAGGAACAATAAATTCAGATACAAATAATGTAGGTGGATTAATAGGATATGGAGCAGATGGAAAATTATTAATAATAAATGGATGTACAAACAACACTAACATAACAGCAACAGGATCAAAAATAGGTGGATTAATAGGTGTTGGCTTTGGAGCACTAAGTATAGTAGATTCAACTAACAATGGAACTATAATTGCAGGAAAATTTAATGCAGGTGGTTTAGTAGGGTATAGTGAAGCATCTAATTATTCAGTAAATAATGTAGTAGTAAAACTAGATAAAACAACAAATATTGTAAGCTTAACAATAGAAAATAAAAGACATATAGGAGAATATACATTAAGTTTAAAAAATATTGATATAGATACATATGGATTATTAGATGGTGCAAGATTTAAAGTATTAGATAAAAATAAACAAGTAATAACAGGATATGAAGATATAGAAGTAAAAAATGGAGCACTACAAATAGCAACATATGATATAGAAGAGCTTGGAACAGATACATATTATGTTGTACAAACAAAAACACCAGACGGATATGTAGATGTTACAGAATATGTAAAAGTAACAATAAGCAAAGTATGGAATGGTAAAGAAGAAAAATATGAAGTGGCAGTAAATATAACAGTAATAAATAAAGATGATTATGAAGATGAAGAAAATATAGATGATAGTCATTCAGATAGTAGAACAGATAAAAAATATGTAATAAAAGAAGCAGAAAATGTAGAATGGAAAGTAAATAAAATATATGTAAAAAATTGTACAAATAATGGAGCAGTAAAATCAGGATTAGATAATACAGCTGGAATAATAGGATGTACAAAATGTATAGCAGAATTAGAAAATTGTACAAATACAGGAGAAATAACACCAAATTATAACACAACAAATTATTCTGGACATGCTTCGGGAATGATAGCACAAGCGCAAAAACAAGATGATAGTACAGAAATAAGATTAACAGGATGTATAAATGAAGGAATAATTACATCACAAACTGGAGTATCAGATGCAGCCGGACTAGTTTCATATACAGTAGTACCTGTAATAGTTAACAATTGTAAGAACACAGCAAATATAGGTTCAGAAAATTTAAATGTGCAAACAATAGCGGGATTTATAGCAACAGCAGATGCAGATATAACAATCAAAAACAGTATAAATACAGGAAACATTACAGCAAATAATTCAATTGAATCAGCAGGATTCTTGGCAAAAGAAATTAATACAAATTCAACAATAGAAATAGAAAATTGTGAAAATAGTGGAAATGTAACTGGTGGAGGCAAAGTATCAGCATTTATAGGAATAGGAATAAATAAAAAGACAATAATAAATAATTCTAAAATAATTGGAACACAAGAAAACCCAGTAATATTTAGTTCAACAGGATATACAGGTGAATTAGGTGGATATATAGGTCTTACAACATCAGATTTAAACATAAATAATTGTAAATCAGAAAATATAGAAATAAATGTAAAAAATTCTGGATATGCAAGTATAATGGTAGGAGAAGTAGCATCATTAGGATATACAATTGGAAATGATAAAATAGGAATAATAAAAAATTGTACAGCAAACAACATAGAAATACAAAGAGAGCAAACTAGCTCACCAATTGAATTTGGTGGAATTATATGTAAAATAATAGCAGGGCAAATAAAAGATTTGAAAATTGAAAATTGTGAAATTAATAATATGAAATTTAATGAAAATATGTCAGAATCAACAATAGGAGGAATGTTAGGATTAACATATGCTGTAGACAATATTAATTTAGTAAATAATAAAATTACAAATAATATATTATTATCAAATAATACTTCAGATAGTACAAGAATGGGTGGAATTGCAAGTACAATTTTAAATTGTGGAGAAACTTTAAATATTGAAAATTGTAATATTGAAAACACACAATTAAAATCTGATAGAGGAAATTATATTGGAGGAATTTTAGGTAGACTAGATAATTCATACAATGCAAAAATAAATATTATAAGATGTAATGTAAATAAAACAGAAATTTACAGTGGAAACGATTCTAATAAAATAGGAGGAATTGTTGGAGGAATACTTTCAGGAGAATATGCAAATATCATTAAATGTAATTATAATGAATCAACAATAATAAGTGATGATAAAAATACATCAAAGGTCGCTATAGGTGGTATAGTAGGGTTTACAGATGTTGCAGCAAATTTTGAAGATTGTACTATAATCAATAGTGATATAAAGGCAAAGGCAGGATATATTGGAGGAATATTATCACAAAATGTTAAATATTATTATGGAAATGCAACTGAACTAAAATTAGAAAATTGCAAAGTGATAAATACTTCTATGAAAAGAGAAAAAGTAGAGAATTCATATGCAGAGCCAGGAAATATGGGAGGTTTAGTATCAACTATTGTATCATTACCAACAACAATTAAAAATTGTATAGTTACATCTGAAAATAGAACAAAAGAAATATCAGGAAACCAAAATTTAGGTGGACTTATAGGATTTTGTAACAGCGAAATAAAAATAGAAAATACAGAATTTAGTAATATGATAATAAAATCATCAACAACCGATGGAAATCAAACAGGTGGAGCAATAGGAGTAAATGGAGGAAATGCTAATATAAAAGGTTTAAGAATAAACAACATAAAAATAGATTCACCTGGTGGAATTGGAGGAGTCTGGGGATGCCAAAATAGAGAAGCAACAATAGAGGATTCTGAGATTAATAACTTAGAAATAACACATAAAGCAACTACTGGATATATGCCATCATTAATTGGAGGTGTTGTAGGAGCAGCTAACAAATTAACTGTAAATAATACAACTGTAAAAAATGTAAAAATGGATGGAACAGACATAAATACTATGCATATGGCTGGAGTTGTGGCAGTAGGTTCTGAAAATGTAAATATTTTTAATTCAAATATTAGTAAAATTAATATGAAAAATAATTCCGCAAATAGTGGTGCTGTACCTATAACTAGCGGTGTTATATCAATAGCCCGAACCGAAGCAAAATTAGAAAATATAAATGTAAATGATATAGAAATCGAATCAAAAGGACATGCAGCAGGATTATCAGGAAGCGGAGATATTGTAACAAATGAAAATAATGGAAATATAGAAATAAGCAAAATAAGAATAAACATAAAAACAACCGAAGGAGCAGCACAAGGAGTTATGCCGCTTGCAAGTATGGCAGCAGGAACAACAAATGGAACAATAAAGAACATTAAAGCAACAGATGGAATAATTACAATTAACTCAAATTTAAATGTTTTAGCAGGTGGAATATTAGGAATAGGAAAAACAAGTATAGATAACTGTGAAGTAAATAAACTTGATATAACATCAAAAACAAGTAATGGAAATGCAGTTCAAATAGGTGGAATTGCAGGGGGATGTAACAAGGCTGTAAGTAATTCAAAAGCAAACAATATTTCAATAAATTCATCATCAGTAGAAAATATTATAGCAGGTGGTATAGGTTATATTTCTGGTAATGCTGAAAATATACAAGTAACTAATTTAAAAATAATTGCAAATGGAAAAGACGATACTAAATCAGCTATAGGTGGAATATTAGGAATTCAAAGTGGAGAGATAAGATTAAATTCATCAAGTATAGAAGATGGAACAATAAAAGCTTCAAAAGCAAAATGCGTAGGTGGAGCAGTTGGAGTTTGCAGTTCAGGAAATATTACAAATGTAGATACAAATTCAGTTACAATAATAAATGATACAGAAGGATCAACAACAGCAGGTATAATAGCTGCTACAGCAAATCCAAGTACAGAAATTCAAAACTGTAATTTAACATCATCAAGTATAACAAATGCAGGAAATAAATATACTGTAGATTCAACAACGGGAGTGAAAATATATCAGGGTGGAACAGCCGGAATTTTAGGTGTTGGAACAGGTTTAATTTCAGAATGTACAGTAAAAAATAGTAATATCGTTTCTAAAGAAGAAACATCATATGGTACAGGTGGAATAGTTGGACATGGTAACAATATTAAAAACCAAGCAACAGCTATTGATAATTGTAAAGTAATAAATACATGTATTGAAGGAAAAACAGCAGTAGGAGGAATTGCAGGAGCAGCAGTAGCAAATATTACTGATTGTTTAGTACAAGGTAATAAAGATGAAGAAAATAGTGCATTAATTATTGGAGAAGATAAAGTTGGTGGAATTTTAGGATTTGCAGGACAATTAACAACAGAACCTAACTTAGTAAGATTAGCAGCAAAATTAACAAAATGTGTGATACAAGATGTTAAGATTGTCGGTAAGACTTTGGTAAAAGAGGCAATTGGCGGAAGTTCTTATTATACTGAAGGAAAAACAACAGAGTATGATGCAAATGAAAGTTTTGTGAATAGTAGGAGTGTTATTGAAGTAAAATAGCTTCTTTTGGAAGGTAAGATTGGGAATTTTGGACATTTAGAAAGAATTAAATTATTGCAAAATTTGGCTACTGTAAAATTGATAAAGATTGAAAAAAATATAAATAAGTGAACTCAAAATGTTAAGATTTAGTGAGCAATTGGGAACGCGACCCTAATTGCTCACTAATTGTTTATAATATAGCTGAATGCAAAAGGTAAAAAAAGTTACTAACAGGTTCATCAACACCAAATAGAAATAAAATTGCGCATAGTGGTGCTGGAAGATATGGAAAAATTCATTTAAGAACAATGAGCTTATATGAATCTGGCAATTCAACAGGGGGATGTTTCTTTAGAAGATTTTTGTTATAATAAAGGGAAATTAACAGGAGAAGTAGACTTAAAAAAATTAGCATGACTAATAATTAGAGGTGGTTGGCCAGGAAATTTAAATTATTCTTCAAAAGATGCAAGTAATGCAATAGAAGAGTATATAAAATTAATAATAGATGATGATTTATATAGATTAGATGGAAAAAATAGAGATAAGCATAAAGTAAGACTTTATTAAAATCATTAGCTAGAAATGAAAGTACAACAGTATCTAATATGACTTTAAAAAAAGAAGATAAAAGATATTGACAATGATGATATTGATATAGATATAGATACTTTGGCTAGTTATTTAGATGCATTAGATCGATTATATTTATTGGATAACGATGAACCATTTTCAACTAACATACGATCTTAAGTAAGAGTGAAACAAGCTGAAAAAAGGCATTTTGCTGATCTATCAATAGTATGTGCGTTATTAAATATTAAAGAAGAAAGTAAGTTGATAAATGATTTAGAAACATTTGGATTTTTATTTGAAGCAATGGTTGAAAGGAATTTAAAAATTTATGCAGATAGTTTTGAAGCTAAATGTTATCATTATTAAGATTATCAAAATTATCAAAATATGGAAATAGATTGTGTAATTGAATTATATGATGGAAATTGGTGTTGTTTTGAAATAAAACTTGGGGCAAATCAAATAGAAAATGCAGCTAAAAACTTGGTGAAAATAAAAGAACAAATAAAAAGTGAAAATGGAAAAGTACCATCTGTTCTATGCGTAATTTGTGGTATGTCAAAGGCAGTTTATAAAAGAACTGATCGGGTATATGTTGTGCTAATAACAGCGTTAAAGCAATAAATATTGAATACAAAGCATTTCAAAATAAGGCAGATGAAATATTATTCTTGTTTGCTTACAAGTTACTCAAATCTATTACAAATCTTAGATAACCAATGGGTTGGCATGTGAATATCTGTCCAAAATTGGATAAAAATGTCCAATAATAAACGTCTCAAAATAAAAAAATTTGAAAATTTTAAAAAAAGTATTGACAAACTATGACAAATAGATTAAAATAATAACTGCGTTAACAAATACAAAATTTGCGCAGTGCAAAGGCACTAAAACTTGGGTCATTAGCTCAGGTGGTAGAGCACTTGACTTTTAATCAAGTTGTCCGCGGTTCGAATCCGCGATGGCTCACCAAATCTAGGATTTAAGTTTAATCTTAAATCCTAGAAAAATAATTATTTGTTGGAAATTAACAATTTCAATCAAATATATAGGCAAAAAAATATAAATGGCCCGTTGGTCAAGCGGTTAAGACATCGCCCTTTCACGGCGGAGACATGGGTTCGATTCCCGTACGGGTCACCAAGAATGCCACTTTAGCTCAGTTGGCCAGAGCACCGCACTTGTAATGCGGGGGTCCTCAGTTCGAATCTGAGAAGTGGCTCCATATGAAGGTCAGTAGTTTTGAGAAAATCTTAATTACTGGCTTTTTTATATTTTTAAAATATAAATATTTTTTATTTATAGAATATTATTTATGGTATATTGGTTATGTTATATTAGTTATGGAATATTATTAAATGTATATATCGTGATATTAAAAAAGGAGGTATAAATATGTTACCAAACAAAGTAATACTAGTAACAGGGGGTTCTAGAGGAATTGGTGCTAATATTGTTCAAGAATTATCAAAACAGGGATATACAGTAATAATGAACTACAATAAGTCTGAAGAGCAAGCTAACAAAATAAAAAATGAATTAGGAAATAATGGAATACATATAGACATAGTCAAAGCAGATATTTCAAAAAGAAATGAAGTAAAAAATTTAATAAATTTTATTATTGGAAAATATGAACATATAGATGTTGTAATTAATAATGCAGGAATATCACAAATAAAATTATTTACCGAAATAACAGATGAAGATTGGAATAAAATGTTACAAACAAATTTAACGTCAGCATTTTATGTTACACAAGAAGCTGTGCCAAGTATGATACAAAAGAAAAGTGGTTGCATAATAAATATTTCTTCTGTATGGGGAATAGTTGGAGCATCTTGCGAAGTTCATTATTCTGTTGCAAAAGCCGGATTAGATGGAATGACAAAAGCATTAGCAAAAGAACTTGGACCATCTAATATACGTGTAAATAGTATAGCTCCAGGAATTATAAATACAGAAATGAATAAAGAATTATCAAAACAAGAATTAGAAAATATAGCAAACGAGATACCATTAGAAAAAATAGGTTATCCACATTCTATAACAAACTGTGTAAAATGGCTTATAGAAGATGATTATACAACAGGTCAAATTATTTCAGTAAATGGAGGCTGGGTAATTTAAAGATGATTAGAGAAATAAAAAATTAGTAAGTGATTTAAAAAATAGAAAAATAAATTATAAAAGATGAACTATAAATAATAAAAATTTCTAGCAAAGTAAAAATGCTAGAAATTTTTATTATTTATAATTTACGGTTTGTTTTTTATTATTTATTAATT
>USQY01000037.1 GCA_900557045.1 uncultured Clostridium sp. | reverse complement strand
TTGGGAATTGACATTGACATATTTGTATTGGACAAAGTTCCTGACAATAAATTAAAAAGATTCTTCCATGTAAAACGTTGCCGTGTCTTAGACAGATTACTTGCAATGTCTGTTATAAAATTTAAAGGATATCCTCCATTAGTTCAGGCATTAGCCAATACAGGACATGCATTTTTAAAGCTGTTTAATATTTCAAGAGAATCATTATTTGATAAAACCCATAAATTATTGGACAAATACAATGATAAAGACTGGGAATGTGTCTGTGATATTTCAGCTCTTCACCATCCCCAAATTTATAAAATAAGTGATTTCAAACCTGGAAAAACAATAATGTTTGAAGATGTTGAAGTTCACTGCCCGAATAATCTTGACAGCATCCTTACACAAATTTATGGAGATTATATGAAATTACCAAGTATAGATCGAAGGGAAAAACATGTTTTGATTAAATTCGAAATATAGTCGTGGAGGAGAAAATGAAAGAGACTTTAATAGGAATTTTTAAAAAAATATATGCTTCTTTTTTCTTTATAATATTTAGATGTATACCAATACAAAATAAAGTTGTATTTTCTAGTTTTTCTGGAAAAAGATATGGAGATAATCCAAAAATTATTTCTCAAAAATTATATGAAGAGCATCCAGAAATAGGACAAGTTTGGTTATATAAAAACAATAAATTTGAGGATGTTCCACAAAATATTATTCAAAAAAAATGGTCAAGCATTGGGATGATATATGAATTAGCGACAGCAAAAGTTTGGGTGGATAGTCATACAAAACCAGAGTGGGTTCTAAAAAGAAAAAAACAATTTTTTATTGAAACATGGCATGGTGGTCTTGGAATGAAGAAAATTGAAGGTGATGCAGAAGATAAATTACCAACTAAAATTGTTAATAGAATTAAACATAATTCTAAAATGACAGATGTTTTAATTTCAAATAGTGATTGGTTAACAGAAATTTATAAAAGAGCATTTTTTTATAATGGAAGAATTGAAAAAATTGGATACCCTAAAAATGATTACTTATTAAATTTGCCAAAAGGAATTAAAGAAAAGGTATATGAATATTACAATTTTGATAGTGAATGTAAATTTTTATTATATACTCCAACAATGAGAGAAAATCCTAAAAAAGAAATATTTGCTATTGATGCGATAAATGTAATTAAAGAACTTGAAGAAAAATATAACGGAAAATGGAAAATCCTAATAAGATTGCATCCTGCTAATGAAAACTTTATTTCCGAAATAAAGTTTAATGAGAATATTATAAATGCTACAGATTATCCAGATATTCTTGAACTAATTGTTGCATCTGAAATATTATTAACGGATTATTCAAGTTGTATTTTTGATGCAGCACTTATTAAAAAGAAATCTATGATTTTTGCATTAGATGAAGAAGAATATATAAAAGAAAGAGGATTATATGTAAATTTAGATGATTTACCATTTTTGATTGCTAGAAACAATGAGGAATTATTAAAAAATATTAAAAAATTTGATAATGAAAAGTATGAGCAAAAAGTAAAAGAATATTTTAATAAAGTAGGATTACTTGAAGATGGAAAATCTACTGAAAAAATTATTAAAATGATAATGAGTGAAATGGAGGAAAAATATGAATATAGCGGTAATTTTTGCAAGTGGAAGAGGTACTAGAATGGGAACAGAAATTCCAAAACAATTTTTAGAAATTAATGGGAAACCAATTTTAGTACATACAGTTGAATTATTTCAATATCATCCGTTAATAAATAAAGTGTATGTAGTAACATTAGAGGGATATATACCATATGTAGAGAAATTAACAAAAATATATAATTTAACAAAAATATGCGGAATAACTAAAGGAGGCGATTCTGCACAAGAATCTATTTATAATGGACTGAAGATGGTTGAAAACGAAAATCCAGAAGATTCAATTGTATTGTTACATGATGGGGTTAGACCATTTGTTTCTTCTGATGTGATAACAAGAAACATTGAAGGTGTAAAAAAGAATGGAAATGCAATAACTTGTGTGCCAACATATGAAACTATACTTACAAGTAAAGACGGAAATGAAATAAATGATGTTCCTATTAGAAGTGAAACATATGTTGGTCAAGCTCCACAAAGTTTTTATTTAGGAGATATTATTAAAGCACATGATGCAATTAGAAATAGACCACAAGGGTACGAAAATATGGTTGATGCATGTACAATTATAAGAACATTAGGAAATACAGCATATATAGTAGAAGGAAATAGGGGAAATATAAAAGTTACAACTCCAGAAGATGTTTATACTTTTAAATCATATTTAAAATATAAAGAAGATGAACAAACCTTTGGATTAGGCATGACAAATAAAATTGGTGCACAATATGATTTAATAAAAAACAATAAAGGAAAGTAGTAGATTGTATGAAAATGAAAGATAAGGTATATTTAGAAGATATTGAAAAAAATGTATATTCTAATGAAATTGATTGGAAAGAATTAAAAGGTAAAACAATTTTTATAACTGGTGGAACAGGATTAATTGGAAAGTTATTAGTTAATACAATAGTATATGCAAGCAATATCTTCAATTTAAATTGTAAAATAATTGCTTTGGTAAGAAATAAAGAAAAAGCAATTGAAATATTTAAAGAATTGATAGAAGAGGGTTCGAAGCTAGAATTAATCGAAGGGGATATTTGTAACCCAATACCTGATGTACACGAAAACATTGATTATGTAGTTCATGCTGCAAGCCAAACATCTAGTAAATTATTTATCGAAGAACCGATAAAAACAATTAATATTGCAATAGATGGAACTAGAAATGTTTTAGAATTTGCAAAAAATAAAGGAGTAATCAAATTTATTTATTTGTCGACTATGGAAGTATATGGAAGACCAGATACAGATAAAAAAATTGATGAGTTTTGTGGGAACAATTTATTAACGAATGAAGTTAGAAATTGTTATCCAATTAGCAAAAATATGTGTGAAAATTTATGTATATGCTATTCTAAAATGTATGGATTTAGTACTAATATTTTAAGATTAACTCAAACATTTGGAGCTGGAGTTAATTATGATGATGGGAGAGTGTTTGCAGAATTTGCAAGAAACGCAATTGAAAAAAAAGATATTATTTTACATACAAAAGGAGAAACCAAAAGATGCTATTTATATACAAGTGATGCTGTTAGTGCAATTTTAATAACAATGTTATATGGAAAAAAGAATGAAATATATAATGTTGCTAATGAAAATACTTATTGCTCAATAAGTGATATGGCTAATGTTGTTGCAAAAGCTAATAATATAAAAGTTAAGTATGATATAGAAGAAAATATTGAAAAATACGGATATGCACCTAGATTGTGCATGAATTTGGATTGCAGAAAAATAAAACAGCTTGGTTGGAAAGAAACAATTAATTTAGAAGATATGTATTCTAGATTAATTAAATCAATGATAGCAAATAAATGGGGGGAAATAGTATGGATAAAATATTAACAATTTCAATAGCTGCATATAATGTTGAAAAATATATTGAACATACATTAAGTTCTTTATTAATTAAAAATTTGAATAAAATTGAAGTTTTAGTAATTATTGATGGTGGAAAAGATAAAACTTGTGAAATTGCAAAAAAATTTGAAAAACAATATCCAGATACATTTAGGGTTATAGAAAAAGAGAATGGTGGATATGGCTCAACAATAAATAAAGGAATTGAATTAGCAAGAGGAAAATATTTTAAGCAATTAGATGGTGATGATTGGTATGACACCGATAATTTAGAAAAGATATGTAATGAGCTTGAAACTAAAAACATTGACAGTGATGTTATATATACTCCATATATTAAATTCAATGATAAAAATAAAAATTCAGAAATCATTAATAACAATATTGAAAAATATATAGAAGAAAGTGAAATTGAAAATGTTTTTGGAAAATTGAATAGTCAACTAATTATGCATAATTTAATGTATAAAACAGAAATTTTGAAAAAAAATAAAATTCACATAGATGAAAAATGTTTTTATACAGATACAGAATATGCTATTATTCCATTGTTTTATTGTAATACAATTAAAATTTTTACAGAGCCAATATATGTATATAGAATTGGAGTAGAAGGACAATCAATAAGTATTGAAGGTAGACTAAAGCATCATCAAGACCATGAAAAAGTTGACAAATCAGTTATTGAAAAGTATAAGATGAATTTAAATATGAATCAAAATCTAAAAAAATATATTGAAATGTATATGATGAAGATGTTTTGTGGGACTATAAATAATTTTTTATTAATTCTTCCTTCAAACAAAGCAAATTTTAACCATATAAAAGAATTTGATAAGCAAATTTTGGAATTGAATTCAGAAATTTACCGTCAAATGGAAAAAGAGAGTAGATGTATAAAATTATTAAGAATAAATAATTATTTTGCATATTTATTATGCCATTTTATAAGAAAATCAAAATTAAAAAAATAGAGGGGAAAAAATGATAAAAAAATTTATATTAAACAATTATTTATTTATGTTTATTTTATATTATTGTGCATTATTTATGGAAACTACATCATTAGAAGTTGATTATCCATATATAGAGATAATTGCTAAATATGTTCGATATGTAGCATATCTATTATTTTTTATAAGGATTATTTTTCTTTTGCCTGAATATAAAAAAAATATATTAAGTGATAAGTGGAGATCAAAAGCTTTTATAATCAAATGTATATATATTTTGATTGCAATAATGTTTATTAGTATTTTAATTAATTTTTTTACAACTAAAAATAAAAGAGTTATATTTTTAACATTGGTACTATTAGCATCATATAAAACAGATTATAATAAAATTATTAAAACGACAATGAAGTTACAAATAATATTGACAAGTATATTAGTTTTATTGTCAATATTAGGTATAACACAAAATTTTATTGTTCCAAGAAATGATAAAGGAATTTTAAGATATTCTCTAGGATTTGTTTATACGACAAATTTAGCACAAATGATTGTTTTTTCATCAATACTTTATTTGTATACTGAAAGATTAAATGTAAAGATTAAAGATCTTTTTGTTATACAAATATTAAATGTTTTTACATATTTTATAACAAATTCTAGAGCTGAATTCATAATGTTAGAGGTGATTCTACTTGCAACATTTGTTTGGAAATTGTTAGTAAAAGTAAAAAAAGGTAATATAATAGAAAAAAACAAAAAAATATATTCAAATTTTTTTTCACATACATTTTTTGTATATCCATTTATTAGTCTTATTATTGTTATGTGCTATCCGCTAGGGGGAATATGGAATAAATTTAATGTAATACTATCTAATAGACTGCAACAAACATATAATAATATAATTATGTATGGAATAAAACCTTTTGGAGAAAAAATAAACTTTTTAGGATTGGGATTAAAAGATAAAATACAATTTGGAAATTATAAAAGTAATTTTGTTGATAATGAATATATAAAAATGATGTTTACTGAGGGATGGATTTTTGCAATATGTTTTATTGCAATATTAAGTTTATTATTAATAATGCTGTATAAAACAAAGAAATATAAAGAGATTATGCTTTGTAGTATATACCTAATGTTTTCTTTAATAAATCCAAGAATAGTTAATATTTTATATTGTCCTGTTTTATTTATGTTTATACCGACAGTTTTAGAGTTTAAAAATGTAGAAAAAAGTAAATATTAAGAAAGGTTTGTAGTAATGGCAAAAAAATCAGTAACTAAAAATTATTTATATAATTTAATATATCAAATACTTGTATTAATATTACCATTAATAACAGCTCCTTATATTTCAAGAGTATTAGGAGCTGAAAACATAGGAATATATAGTTATACAATTTCAATTGCTACATACTTCATATTATTTGGTTCACTTGGAATTGCCATGTATGGACAGAGGCAAATTGCATATGAACAAGAAAAAGGTAAAAAATGTACCAAAACATTCTGGGAAATAGTAATATTAAGATTTATAACTATGCTATTTTCAATGGTAATATTTTATTTTACTTTTGTAAGACGGTAATCAATATCAAATATATTATCAAATTTTATTACTAGAATTATTGGCAAACTGTTTTGATATAAGTTGGTTTTTTCAAGGATTAGAAGAATTTAAAAAAACAGTAACTAGAAACATAATAGTAAAAACAATTAGTGTCATATCTATTTTTACATTTGTTAAAACTCCTAATGATTTAAAATTATATTTTTGGATATATGTATTATCGACTTTAATAGGAAATTTGTCACTATGGGCATATCTACCTAAATATTTAAAAAAAGTTAAAGCAAAACAATTGAATATAATTAAGCATATTAAACCAACAATAGGATTATTTATACCTCAAATTGCTATACAAGTTTATACCGTTTTAGATAAAACTATGATTGGGGCAATTATACCAGAC
Organism: uncultured Clostridium sp.; assembly: GCA_900557045.1. Lineage (GTDB taxonomy): Bacteria > Bacillota > Clostridia > TANB77 > CAG-508 > CAG-492. The sequence continues at coordinate 11,045 of USQY01000037.1, read as the reverse complement.
AAATCAGAAGTAGGATTCTATGAACAGGGCCAAAAAATTATAAAAATGCTTTTAACTGTTATTACATCATTAGGAACAGTAATGCTTCCACGAATTGCTAATACATATGCTAATGGGGAAAAGAAAAAGGTTGCAGAATATATGAAAAAATCATTTAATATGGTATTTTTATTATCTTTTCCAATGATATTTGGTTTGATTTCTGTATCTAAGACATTTGTTCCTATTTTTTTGGGACAAGGGTATGACAAGGTGGCAATACTAATAAGTGTTATAAGTCCAATTATATTATTAATAGGATTAAGTAATGTAACAGGTACACAATATCTATTACCAACAAAAAGGCAAAGAGAATATACAATTTCAGTTGTGCTTGGTGCTATAGTAAATTTTGTAATGAATATGTGCTTAATATGGAATTTGGGGGCAATAGGGGCTTCAATAGGAACTGTAATTGCTGAAACTGTGGTTACATGTGTGCAGTTATTTTTTGTTAGAAATGATTTTTATTTAAAAAATATATTTGCGTTAACTAGAAAATATTTATGTTCAAGTTTAATTATGTTTATGATATGTTTAATGATAGAAAAAATGATAAACAATAATTTGATATCTGTAATTGTTCAAGTAGTTGTGGGAGGCGCGACATATGGAATTTGTTTATTATGCATGAGAGACAAGTTTTTATTTGAAATGCTGAATAAAGTTAAAAATAAAATTTTCAGAAAACAAAAAATAAATGATAAATTATAAAAATTAGTGTAAGGATATGAAAATAATTATGGAAAATAAATGTGTAAGTAAGGAAAATAATAAAAGAATTGTATATTATGATATTTTAAATGTTTTAGCTATAATTGCTGTTGTAGCATTACATTGTAACGGAATAGTACATAATTTTTCGACAAATTATAAAAGGGCATGGATGACTAGTTTAATTGTAGAATGTATTTGTTATTGGGCTGTTCCAATATTTTTAATGTTATCAGGCGCAACATTAATGAAATATAGGGAAAAATATAATACAAAAACTTTTTTTAAAAAAAGATTACTAAAAGTAATGATACCATTATTATTTTGGGCAATTATAATGATTATTTGGAAATACAAGATAGGTCAACTAAAGATACAGGATTTTAGTGTAAAAACATTACTAAATATATTTTTTGCAAATAAAGAGGAGCCAACGTATTATTTTATGTTTTGGATATTAGGAATCTATTTAACAATGCCTGTTTTATCTGTTTTTGCAAATGAAAAATATAGAAATGTCTGTTGGTATACAGTTGCTACTATTTTTATAACACACTCGATTTTACCAATTGTGTTGAAGTTATTTAAAATAACATATAATACTTCACTATCAATTCAACTTGGACAATATCTTATCTTTGTGTTATTAGGATATTTATTATCAACGCAAAGCATAAAGAAAAAATATAGAATTATAAGTTATATATTAGGAATATTATCTGTATTATTTAGATATTTTATGACGTATTATTGGACGACGTCTAATAATACATTAAATAAGACCCTATTTGGATATGCACAATTTCATTCAGTATTATTAGCTTGTGCGGTGTTTATTTTTATAAAACAAATTGATTTTAAAAATTTAATAAAAAGTGATAAAATAAAAAGATGTATATCAAACATTGCTAGCTGTAGTTTTGGAATATATCTAATACATAAAATTGTTATGTATTATCAAATACATATTTTTTCCATTAATGTATATTCTTGGGAATGGAGAACAATTGGAATAATAACAACATATATTATTAGTTTAATGATAGTTTATGTAGTTAAAAAAATACCTATATTGAAAAAAATAGTACCATAAAAATAATACGGAAGGAAAAAATATATGAGTGATTCGGGATTAATAGATAATACAATACAACACAAATAAACACAAAAAATAGAATTATATTTTTAGACATTGCAAGAGCTTTTGCAATTGTTTCGGTAGTTCTTTGTCATGCAGTAGAGTATATATATCAATTTAATAACATCCAAAGTCATATTGCATTAAGTATACAAGCAAAATTATTTAAAACTATAGTGTTTACAATTTATTTATTATTAAATAGAAATTATGAAAATGATGAAAGGGTAAAAAAATTTTATAAGAAAAATTTATTACCCTTGATTGTAACTACAGAAATTTGGATTATACTATATAATATATTTCTATGTATTTATAATAATACATCTATAGATATACATACTGTAATAAAAGAAATGCTATTTTTTGAAAAAGTTCCATTAAAGAATATATGGTATATGCCAATGATTATAGGTATATATATAGTTATTCCATATATTGGAATATTGGAAAGATATAAAAAAACTTTTCTTTAAAGTCATTAAAAATTCCAATTTAAAAAAAAGATAGTGTCATATGAAGGAAAGATGAGTAAAAGGTACTATTGGACCAGTATTTTTGTTTAGATATACTTTTCATATAAGTATGTTAAATTTAATTTATACAATTATAATGGTAAAAGATTATACTGTTGTAGAAAATAATAGGGGGAAGCAAGAAAATGATAAAGATTAAAACGATTATAGGTAATTTTAAAAGTGAATTATGGTGGATAGATATAATCTTATGTGCCATTTTGGGTTTTACATTCAGTACTTCAAAATATTATTTAAAAAGTGGCGAGTGCCATATGAGTTATGAAATAGTAATAAACTCAATAATTCTGACGATAATATTTATTCTAACATGTGTTCTAGGTAGAAAATTAATAAAAAAATTTTCAGAAGAAAAAAATATAAAAGGAAAATTTAGTAAACTGTTTGAAATAAATAGATGTTTTACTATAAAAATGGCTGGTATTATTTTAATATGTTGGATTCCAATATTATGTATGTTATTCCCTGGAACTTTTATTAATGATACATGGGGGCAATTGCAATCGGTAATTAATTTAAAAAATGGTATATGGAATATTTCAGCACATCACCCTGTATTTGATACTTTTGTCATGAGTTCCATTATACTACCAATTGTATATAAAACAGGTAAATGGCATGTAGCTATGTTTATATATGTGATTTTACAGGCTATTGTTACAAGTTTTGCTTTTGCATATAGCTTGAAATATGCAAAAAACAAACTGAAACTAAATGATGTTGCAATATTTATATTCTTAATAATTTATTGCTTTTTACCAATATTTCCTTTAAGTGTACAAACAGTATCAAAGGATGCATTGTTTTCATGGATATATGTATTTTTTTGTATTTACTTTACAGAAATAATTAGAGTAAAAGGTGACTGCTTAAAAGATAAAAAGTTTATAATAAAGTTTCTAATTGTGATTTTGTTTTGTTCGTTAACAAAGAAAGCAGGAATCTATGTAATTATTGGTTCATTAATTACATTATTAATTTTTTTGCATGAATATTGGAAAAAAATATTAACTATATTATTGATTTTATGCATGATAACATTTGGAATTATTCCTATTATGTATAAAGTATTTAGTATAAAACAATCAGGAAAACAGGAAATGTTTTCTTTAATGTTTCAGCAAACCGCACGATATGTAAAATATAATAGTCAAAATGTAAATGAATATGAAAAAAATGTAATAAATAAAGTTTTAATATATGATTCGTTGTGTACAGCATATAATCCAACTAATGCTGATTATGTAAAAGGATTCTCACAAAGGGGAAAAGATAGTGATTATATTGAATATTTAAAGGTTTGGATAAGTCAGGGATTAAAGAAACCAAATGACTATATTATTGCTATGAATTCTATGTTATCTGGTTGGTTTTCATTCAGTGAGTATAAACCTTTAAATGACATGAATTGGCATAATCAATTAAATATAAATTTAATACCAAAATGGGTACCAGTTCGTGAACCAATATTTCAAAGAACTGCAGATATTGTAAATTCTTGTTATGATTTTATATATAAAATTCCAGTGATAAATGTTATACTATCTTATGGTTTTTATGCAACATTACTTCCTGCCTTTGTGTTATCTACATTATTGAAAAGAAAAAATTATAGGAAATGTTTAAATTGGATTTTTATTATTCCATTAATGTTGTCGATTATTATAGGGTGTTGGATGGCACCTGTATCAGTTCATTTGGAGGGAATGAGGTATTTATATCCTGTTGTATACACAACAATATTTTCTTTAATGTGGTGTATATATTCATCTAAAAATACTGAATATATTTCTGAAAATAAAGATGAATGCAAGTATAACTAAAAAGATAATAAAATAAGGAGGAAAAATTAATGAAAAAATACGACTACTTAATAGTAGGCACAGGCCTATTCGGCGCAATCTTCGCCTACGAAGCAAACAAAAAAGGAAAAAAATGTCTAGTAATAGACAAACGCTCACACATAGCAGGAAACATCTACACACAAGAAATAGAAGGAATAAATGTACATAAGTACGGGGCACACATATTCCATACAAGTAACAAAGAAGTATGGCAATACATAAACCAATTTGCAGAATTTAACCGTTACACAAATTCACCAGTAGCTCGTTACAAAAGTGAACTATACAACATGCCATTTAACATGAATACATTCAACAAATTATGGGGAGTAGTAACACCTGCAGAAGCACAGGCAAAAATAGAACAAGAAAAACAAGAAGCAGGAATAACAGAACCTAAGAATTTAGAAGAACAAGCTATTAGCCTAGTGGGAAAAACAATATATGAAAAACTAGTAAAAGGCTATACAGAAAAACAATGGGGACAAAAAGCAACTGAACTTCCAAGTTTTATTATAAAAAGATTACCAGTAAGATTTATATATGATAATAACTATTTTAATGATATTTATCAAGGAATTCCAATTGGCGGATATACAAAAATAATTGAAAAAATGTTAAATGGAATAGAAGTAAAATTAAATTATGATTATTTTGAACATAAAGAAGAACTTGAAAATATTGCTGAAAAAATAGTATTTACAGGACCAATAGATAAATATTACAACTATAAATTTGGTGAATTAGAATACAGAAGTTTACGCTTTGAAACAGAAACTCTAAATGAAGAAAATTACCAAGGAAATGCAGTTGTAAATTATACAGAATATGAAGTACCATATACTAGAATAATAGAACACAAACATTTTGAATATGGTGCAAGTCTTGGAAAACAAGCAGAAGGAACTGCTAAAGAAAAAACTATAATAACACGTGAATATCCTGATAAATGGACACAAGAAAAAGAGCCTTATTATCCAATTAATAATGAAAGAAATAATGGGCTGTATGAAAAATATAAAGAACTTGCAAATCAAGATAAAAATATAATTTTTGGTGGTAGGTTAGGTCAATATAAATACTATGATATGGACAAGGTTATAGCATCAGCTCTACAAACAGTAAAAGAGGAGTTATAAAATATATCGAATGTGAGGTAAGTGTATATGAAAAATAAAAAATTAGTAATAATATTAGTTATATTAATAATTTTAGTTCTTACTATAGCTGGAGCTATCATAGCAATACAATATAAAAACAATAATACTTCAAAAATAATTCAAAGTCAGAATGAACAAAATGGAGAAGATACAATAACAGTTGATTTAAAAGAATCAAAAGATAAAAAAGTTGATATCATAAACACTAACTCAAAAACAAGACCATATGCAATATCAATTAACAACACACCAGTAGCCGTTAAAGTTCAAACAGGTCTTAACAAAGCATATCTAGTATATGAAATACCAACTGAAGGTAATACATCAAGATTACTAGCATTATATAAAGACATAGATGAAGACTTAACAATAGGAACAATTAGAAGTTCAAGACATAATTTCGTAGATTATGCATTAGAATCAGATGCAATTTTTGTTCACTATGGATGGAGTCATTATGCTGAAGATGATGAAAAAGCAGGTTCAATTAATTATATAAATGGATTATTCGACAAGCCATTTTGGAGAAATAATCCAGAAAAACTAGCAAGTGAACATACTGCATATACATCTATTTCTAAAATTAAACAAACAATTAATGATAAAAAATTTAAAACAGAATCTGATAGAACAATATTATTAAATTATAATCCAGAAGATGTTGATTTATCAGCAAAAGATGAAGCAAAAACAGCAAATAAAGTCGTAATCCCATATGGTGCAAAACCAAATGTTACAACATTTGTATATGATAATAATACTAAGATGTATAACAGAATGGAAAATGATAAATATTGTACTGATTATTATACTAAGGAACAAGTTAGCACAAAAAACATTATAGTACAAAAGATTAATTATTCAGTGTGCTCAGATAATTATTATTGGGATTTAAAAACAGTTGGTTCAGGCAATGGTTATTTTATAACAAATGGTTATGCTGTTCCAATAACATGGAAAAAGGATAGTAGATCAGCCAAAACAAAATATTATTATAAAGATGGCAAAGAAATAGAAGTTAGTGATGGTCGTACATATATAGAATTACAAACAAATTCACAAAAGTTGACAATTGAATAAAGTCAGATAAATTTAATAAAACAAATAATTTTAAATTATTAAAAAACACAAATATTATTGAGTAACAATATTTTAGTATGATGCAAACCTTGGAAAACAAGCAAAATAAGTAACTTTACAAATATAAATAAAAGAGTTATAATTTTGAAGAAATAGAAGAGGAAAATATCAAAAACATGGCTTCTAATAAGTCACAAGAAAGGAAAATCAATATGTCAAAACAAAAAGTATACAAAGGAGAAACTTTAAAAAGTAAAAAAAATAAAAAAACAAGAATTTTTTTGAAAATATTATTAGTATTATTAATAATATTACTACTATTCTTTTCAGCAGTAACATGGTATGTATATAATAAATTATCAAAATTAAATTATGTAGAATTAGGAAACATAGAAATAAATGAAGGTGTAGCAGAACAACTTAAAGGCTACAGAAACATAGTACTTTTCGGAGTAGATGCAAGAGCTAATACATATGATAATACAAGAAGTGACTGTATTATTATTGCAAGTATAAATGAAGATACAAATGAAGTTAAGCTAACATCTATTTATAGAGATACTTATGTATATATTGAAGGACATGGTTATGATAAAATAACACATGCATATGCATTTGGAGGACCTGAACTTGCAATAAATACTATAAATAAAAACTTTGACTTAGATATTACTGAGTTTGTTGCTGTTAACTTTGATGCTGTTGTTGATATAATAGATGCTGTAGATGGTGTTAATATTGCAATAGAATCAGATGAATTAAAATACATAAATGATTATATTTCAGCAGTTGATTCCCAAATGGGAAAACATACACCAAGAGTTACTAAAACAGGAAATCAAACACTTTCAGGTGTTCAAGCTTTAGCATATTCAAGAATTCGTTATACAGCTGGTGGAGACTATAAAAGAACTGAAAGAATGAGAGATGTATTAAATGCATGTTTCAACAAATCTAAAAAAATGAGTGTAGGAAAACTTAATAATTTAGCTGATATTTTATTACCTAAAGTGTATACTAACATAACTTCTAGTGAGATTTTATCTATGATACCAAGCATAGCACAATACAATGTTGTAGCAAGTGTTGGATGGCCTTATGAAGTTAAAGGTATTACTTTAGACAGATGGTATGGTGTTCCTGTTACATTGGAAAGCAATGTTAAAAAATTACATGCTGATTTATTTGGAAATGATGGATATGAGGTTAGTAGTAAGGTTAAGGAATATAGTAATGGTATAATTAAAAAGACTGGGTATAAGTAGAAAATTTAAAAGCATATAGGAAATTATAAATTTCTTATATGCTTTTGTCATTGTTTAACAGTTTTGTGAAATTTTTGTGACAAGTATTCTATTTAATAAAATTTTATGATATACTATTAACAAGTAAATTGAACTTAGATAAATAAAATTTAAAATGTAAGTAACAATCTAAATGTGGAACATTTACAACGAAATCAAAAATAAAAAAGGAGGAAAAGATGAGCGAGTCACAAAAACAAAACATAATTGATGTAGCTAATATAATGCGAAAATTAAACACTATAGAAGCAACAGTTATTAAAGAACTTGCAGAAAAAATGATTGATGCTAAACTTCTAACATTAGCACCAGATGCCATATTGGAAAATATGGATATAACAGAAAAATTAATGTTAATAGAAGAACTTTCTTTAACTGAAGAACAAAGAGAAAAAGAAAGAAAAGAAGCAATATCATTTGAACAAGCATTAAAGGAAGCGGGGTTGACAATGAATGATATACAAAATTAATATAAAAAAACGTGCCTTGAAATTTATTAGTAAGCAAGATAAAAATCAGCAGGTAAAATTATATAAAGCTATTTATAATTTGCCTGCTGGAGATATTAAAAAAATGCAGAATTATTCTAATACATATAGATTGAGAGTGGGAAAATATAGAGTAATATTTGAATGGATAGAAAATCAAATAATAATTGATGTAACAGATGCAGATAGTAGAGGAGATATTTATAAATTCCATTAATAAAATTTAAAAACCTTAAAAATTTTAAATCGTAATTACCATTTCGGTAAATTTTTCAAAAATAAATTAAATTTAATAATTATTAAACCAATATGTAATATTCTATAAAAATAAAAATTCTCTGATTATTTCTAAGAATTTATTTATGTAATATGTACATAAATAAAATTATTCAAAGTGAAACAAAGTAGAATTATAAATTAATTATAATAAATATTTACAAAAATGAAAAAATATGAAATAATAAACCAAAAACAAGTTATACTAATAAAAAAGTGAAAAAGGAGTAAAAATGGAAGGTAAAATTGCGGTGTTAATACCATGTTACAATGAAAGTAAAACAATTGAAAAAGTTGTAAAAGACTATAAGACAGCTTTACCAGAAGCTGATATTTATGTATATGATAATAATTCAAAGGACGGAACAGATGAAGTAGCAAGAAAAGCTGGAGCAATAGTGCGTTATGAAACTAAACAAGGTAAAGGAAATGTAATAAGAACAATGTTTAGAGATATAGATGCAGATTGCTATTTAATGATAGATGGAGATGATACATATCCTGCAGAAAATGCAAGAGAAATGTGTGAATATGTATTAAATGATAATGTAGATATGGTTATAGGAGATAGACTATCTTCAACATATTTTCAAGAAAATAAAAGACCATTTCATAATTTAGGTAATAAAATGGTAAGAGGATTGATTAATAAAATATTTAAAAATAATATAAATGATATTATGACTGGATATAGAGCATTTAGTTATAAATTTGCAAAAACTTTTCCTGTACTATCAAAAGGTTTTGAAATAGAAACAGAAATGTCTATTCATGCAATAGATAAAAATTTTACATTGAAAGAAATTCCAGTGCAATATAGAGATAGACCAGCTGGTAGTGTTTCTAAATTAAATACCTATAAAGATGGAGCAAGAGTTTTAAAAACAATAGCTACATTATTTAAAGAATATAAGCCAAGTTTATTTTTTAATACTATTTCAATATTCTTCTATATAATAGCAATATTATTTGCAATACCTGTATTCTCTGAATATTTTAATACAGGCTTAGTACCTAGATTTCCAACATTAATTGTTGCTTGTATTTCATTGGTTATAGGATTATTACTAAATGTAACAAGTTTGATATTACAAGTTATAGTAAAGAAACATAGACAGTTATTTGAGTTACAATTAAATCAAATTTGTATTTTGAAAAATAAGTAAATGATGGATAAAAGATTGTAATTATAAGTCTTAAAAAATAGAATGACTATATACAAAGGAGGAGAAAAATGAATATTAATAAAGACGTAAATTATAGTATTGATTTTTGGAGTCATATATCTAACAGAGAAGAAAAAGAAAAGTTGGCTAAAAAAATATGCGAAAAAATAAAAGATGGTAATGTGATAGGATTTGGTTCTGGTTCTACATCTTTTATCACTGCATGTGAAATTGCAGATAAAATAAAGAAAGAAAACATAAAAATAACAGCGATTCCTACATCATATGAAATAAAAATGCTATGTACTAAATTAAATATTCCAACAGCAAGTTTAATTGAAAAAAAACCAGATTGGTCTTTCGATGGAGCAGATGAGGTTTCACCAAATAACTGGCTAATAAAAGGCAGAGGAGCAGCAATGTTCAAAGAAAAATTGAACATTAAAAATTCTGGAATTGTATATATATTAGTTGACGAGTCAAAATTTGTTAAACAGTTATGTGATAAACATCCGATACCTATTGAATGTTTCCCAGAAGCAATAAATTATATAAAAGAAGAAATTATAAAATTAGGTGGAAAGGATATAGAATTAAGGTTAGCAGAGGGGAAAGATGGCCCTATAATAACTGAAAACGGTAATTTTATATTAGATGTTAAATTTGACAAAGTAACAGAAAATTTAGAATCAAAATTAAAATCAATAGTTGGTGTTATTGAAACTGGATTGTTTATAGGTTATGATAATATTGTTATTGTAAAGTAAAAGGTGATTTTATGAAAAAAATAAGAATAGAATCTATTCTAGAAAATATTATAATTATTTTTCTTATAATTCAGCCTATATTTGATTTAAAAATTTTTTATAATTCAATATCTACATTAATTAGAACAGTAATTATTATAGTATTTTTCTTAATATATTTTATAAAAAGTAATAATAAGAGAAAGTATTTGCTACTAATTTATCCTGCAATTTTAGGCATATATGCAATATTTCATCATATAAATGCAATGAATTTTACCTCATTAGTTCCAGGAAATTTTAATTACTCTTTAGTAAAAGAATTATTGTATTTTGTAAAAATGATAGTTCCTATATTATTAATATATGTTTTATTTAAATCAAAAATAACTAATAGCAAAATAGATAAAATAATTCAATTAATAGTATTTATTATGGGATCTAGCATTATTATAACTAATTTATTAGGAATGTCATATGGAAGTTATAGTGATGAAATTATAAAAGCTAATTTTATAAAATGGTTTAATAATAGTGAAAATTATACATATAAA
>USQY01000036.1 GCA_900557045.1 uncultured Clostridium sp. | reverse complement strand
CTTTTATAAATTTTATTTTTATTTTTTAAATTTAATACTTATACTAAAAATTGCTCTTTTACTCTCCTACTCCTCAAATTCGTGAAATTTTTGTGAAATAAAAAATGAAACAAAGTTATATGTATTTTCTGTAAAAATGTCTTAAAATTCATTTTAGCATGCCTAAATTAGATAAAAAATTATTATCCAGCTTAAAAAAATGCTGAACGAATTTCGTTCAGCATTTTTTTAATAAATAATATCTTTCAATGCATGATCATCATTACTACTTACAACATAATCAGCAATAATCTTTACAGTATCAGAAGAATTAAGTACAACATATGAAGTTCCAGAAAATTGCAACATTTCAATGTCATTATCATTATCTCCAATACTAACAATTTCTCCTCTATCTACACCTAGATAATCAGATAAAAATTTTAAAGCATTGCCTTTGTTCGCCTCTCTATGAGTAATTTCTATGCAATGTTTTGATGATTTTACAACATGTATTACATCTATTTCACTTAACACATTATATACTTTTTGTAAGTGTTTTTTTGAAAGAAAGATAAGTTGAATTTTATTTATATTATCAAGTTTTTTTATCCCACTTTTTAAATTTTGAAAAAATACACTTGAATTTTTAAATAACAACCTTCGAATAACAACTTGCATTATGGTTGAATCAAAACATTTATCATCAGTATGTATTGTAAAAGCAATTTTATCTTTACTTAACATACATATCACTTGTTTTAATTCAGCTTTAGATAGTGTTTTTTGCCAAATAATTTTATTTTCAAGCAAGTCTATTACCATTGCACCATTTGACACTATCGCATATCTAATATTAAGACCTAGAATTTCATTTGGTATTCCTTCTAAATTTCTTCCTGTAGCTGGAATCAAAATGACATTCTTTTTAAGCATAGCTTGTAATATTTTGTAATTAACGCTTGATAATTCTCCCCGAGAGTTTAAAGTTGTTTTGTCAAGGTCAAAAGCAAACATTTTCATAACATTTCCCCTTTTTTAACTATTTGAAAAATTTTTTCTTTATCCCTAATTTTCTTTCTTTTCCATTTATTAGATTTTTTATATTGTTCTTATGTGCAATTATTCCTAGAACAAGATAAACAATTGTACATATTTTCATACTCCAATGAATATTAGTAAACGCACAAGTATAAATCATAGTTACAGTAAAGAATGAAATAGCATATAAAGACATTATATCCGTAGCAATTAATACTATTAAGCATCCTGCTAGTGATATTGCAGTTATTAGTGGATTAAGCGCTAAAAATACACCTATGGCACTTGCAAACCCTTTTCCACCTTTAAATTTAAAGACTATTGGATAATTATGCCCTAATATTATAGCTATTCCTACCATATAACCTGCAAACTCTCCCCAAAAATCTGAAAAGTTAGCTGAAATAATTAGATAGCATACTTTTACTGCAAGAAAACCTTTGAAGCAATCTATCAAAAAAGTCAAAATTCCATATTTTAGTCCAAAGACTCTCGACATATTTGTCGTACCCGCATTTGAACTACCAAATTCTCTAATATCTTTTCTTATGAAATTTTTTGAAACAATAATTGCACCACAAAAATTCCCTATAAATCAAGAGGGTTCCATGTAATCAAGACACCCTATATTATTTTTATATCTCCTTGAATTTCTGAGCAATTATATTATAATAATGCCACTTTTTATTATCTATTTTTCGAACATATTCTATTTCATCTAACCTAATTATTTTATACATTTTTAGGTATTCTTTAACTTGTTCTATTGTAAATGTACTAATTAATGGCGCATTTTTCCAATCATCTCTATCTCCAAATAATTGTCCAACAAAATATCCGTCATCATTTATTGAATTGTAAATTTTGTCCCATAATTTATTAAAATATTGAGGATTACAAAATGGAATACTAAAAAATGCTGTAATTGCATCTGTTTTAGGTAACTTAACATCTTCAAAGCTTTGCTCTAGAAACATAATTTTTTCTTTTTGTTTGTTATCTAATCTATCTAATATAAAATTTTTGTTTAATTGCCTGTCTATTGCTAATACATTTATTCCGTTTTGAATCATATATACAGTTTCGTTTCCACTTCCACATCCTAAATCAATTGCATTGTTAACTTTATATTCACTTAAAAAAATTTTAAGTAATTTACATACATCATTATTGTATGTTTTATTTTGATAAATTTCCCAATTTTTCATATATTTCCATCTTTCTTTTTAATTGGATTTTTTAATATTTTTCTTTGTATTTTTATATCGACTGTTGAATGAATTATAACATAGAAGAATGCTATAAATGCTGGGAAAAACAATATTATTTATAATTTTTCAAATATGAGTCCATTTTATCCATAAATTCTTGGTTAGTTTTAGTAGCAACCATTAGAGATATTAATTGTTCAGTAACATCCGCTACTGATGCTGTATTTAATGCTTTTCTTAAAGCATATACAGTTTCCATTTCTTTGCTATCTAATAATAAATCTTCTCTTCTTGTTCCAGATTTATTTATATCTATAGCTGGGAAAATACGTTTTTCTGAAAGTTTTCTATCAAGAACAACTTCCATATTACCTGTTCCTTTAAATTCTTCGAAAATAACTTCATCCATTCTACTTCCTGTTTCAACTAATGATGTTGCTAAAATTGTTAAGCTTCCACCATTTTCTATGTTTCTTGCAGCACCAAAGAATTTCTTAGGTTTATGTAATGCAGCAGGGTCAAAACCTCCAGATAAAGTTCTTCCAGAAGAAGGAATAACTAAGTTGTATGCACGAGCTAGTCTTGTAATACTATCTAATAATATTACAACATCTTTTTTCTGTTCTGTAAGTCTTTTAGCTCTTTCTAATACCATTTCCGCTACTTTAACATGATGTTCTGGTAATTCATCAAAAGTAGAATATATTACTTCACCTTTAATAGAACGTATCATGTCTGTTACTTCTTCAGGTCTTTCATCTATTAATAATACTATTAATTCAACTTCTGGATTATTATCAGAAATACTGTTTGCTATTTTCTTTAATAAGGTTGTTTTACCTACTTTTGGTGGAGCAACTATCATACCTCTTTGCCCTTTTCCTATAGGTGAAACTAAATCTATTATTCTCATAGCATATTCATTAGGACGTGTTTCTAAACGTAATCTTTCATTTGGATATATAGGTGTTAAGTCGTCAAATTTTATTCTTCTATATGCTTTTTCAGGAGCTTCTCCATTTACTTCCCCTACAAATATAAGTGCAGGGAACTTTTCTCCTTCTTTAGGTATTCTTGCAATACCTTTTATTTTATCTCCTTTATCTAATCTAAATCTTCTTATTTGAACTGGAGAAATGTATACATCTTTAGGACTTGATAAATAATTTTTTCCTCTTAAAAATCCATAACCATCTGGTAATACTTCTAAAATTCCTTCTACTATTTCATCATCTTCATTTGTTAATTTGTAACCACTATTATCTTCTTGTCCATTTGAAATATTTTTTATTTCATCTTCAACATTTTCATTGTTATCCTCGGCTTTAATAGTTTTAACATAGTGATATTTTTCTTGTTTGTTCTGTAAATCTTCTAACATCTCTAATAATTCATCTTTCTTTAGTTTTGAAACATTTTTAATTCCTTTTTCTTTGGCTAATTGACGTAATTCAACTAGTGTACAATTTTCAAAATTCATAATTTTCCCCCTTAATATTTTTTATATTTATAAATTTATTTTATTTTTTGTTTATTTGGAATTTTTTAAGAATTAAATGATTGAAAAAATTTTTATAACAAGAGGCTTATTGTTTATATTAATTATAAGACTATACGACCTCTTATTATTTACTAATATCTATATATACTCGTTCATTTGGTAAATACATTCCTAATTTGTCTCTTGCAATTTCTTCTATAAATTCTGTTGAATTAATATTATCTTTAACTTCTAATAATTCGATATTGCGTTGTTTTTCTTGTGCTATTAAATTTAAATAGTTTTTTTCTTCTTTTTTATATGCACTTAAAACTTGTTGCCTTGATATGAAAATATATAATATGTATATAGCAATTCCGCATTATTATAATTCGATTAAATCTGAATTTTTTTTTCATAAGTTTCTCCATTTTCAAAATTTTTTTACAATCTATATATCTATTTCTACATTATAACACAAAATCCTTTATTTAGTACTACTTTTTGAAAATTTTTCTATTTTTTTTTGCAAAAGGCTTTATAAAAAAATTGATAATAGATTTTAAACCTCTTATTATTTGAGTATTTATCCATATAAAATGTCTACTTATACTTATAAAATAAATAAATACACCAAAGAACAAAAAAATAAACATATATATTCTGATTTCACCTGTTGTAAAAGTAAATATTGTAAATAACAATATTATACCAGCCAAAATCCAAAATAATATATCTTGTATATATGTTAGTATATCTGGGGTTTTAAATGATTTTCTTATTATCCTAAAAAAATCAAATATTATTCCTATACATACTCCTGCAATAAAAAATGCTAATAATGTATTAATTTGAGTAACCATGTAATAATCACATCCATATATATTTATTTAAATATTTTCCCTAATAAGGAATTTCCTTTTCTTTCTGTGTCTTTTTCACTATATGCTAAATTACTAATCTCACCTTCTATTACAACTTCTTCGCAATCAATACTTAACTTGTTTATTCTTAAATTTTCGCCTTTAACTGTTAATAATCCTAATTGCGTTTCTAAAATAACAATTTGATCATCAAAACTAAGTACATCATTAACACCAGATATACTTAATTTTTCTCTATTTTCTAAAACCAAGTTTTGCATAATTGTTGAATTAATATTATTTTTTCTCTCTTCCATTATCATATGACTAATCTCCTTTTGTTTTTTGTCCTTTTGGGACATATTAATATATATTCACTTGTGCTAAAAAATATTCCTTTATTTTTAGAGTATGACATAAAATCACCAAAATATTGTTTAATTAATATTATATAAAGAGAAATTTAAATATTTCTCGAAATATATTTGTAAAAAGAAGGTGCCTTATATATGGACACAATAGTCATGAAATTTGGTGGTAGCTCTGTTGCAGATAATATAAAGTTGAATATTGTTGCTAATAAAATTATAGATTTATATAATAAAAACAATAATGTTGTTGTTGTTGTTTCTGCTCAACGGTAAAACAACAGATAAATTGTTAAAAGAAGCATATGAACTTGCAAAAGTTCCTTCTGATAGAGAACTTGATGTTTTACTTAGTTCTGGCGAACAGGTTTCTATTTCAAAACTGAGTATTTTACTTAATGAAATGGGCTATAAAGCTGTATCTTTAACAGGATGGCAAGCTGGAATCTATACTAATAATACTAATCAAAATGCTACAATTGAAAATATTGATACATCAAGAATATCTAAGGAATTACAAGAAGGAAAAATTGTTATAATTGCAGGTTTCCAAGGGTTTAATGATAATCTTGATATAACAACTTTAGGTAGGGGTGGTTCTGATACAACAGCAGTAGCGGTAGCAGCAGCATTAAAGGCTAAACATTGTTATATTTTTTCTGATGTTGACGGAGTATATACTACAGATCCTAATAAAATTCCTGTTGCAAAGAAATTGGAAACTTTATCATATGTTGAAATGTTAGATATTGCAGATGAAGGAGCTAAAGTTCTTCATAATAGGTGTATAGAAATAGGTGAAAAATTTAATATACCTATTATTACAAAATCTACATTTAATAATAAATCTGGAAGTGTTATAAATGATAAAATAGAAGATAAAGTTGTTAAAAGTATTGTTAAAAATGATGATTTACTTTTAGTTAATTTAAAATATTCTTCATATTCAATTAAATTATTTAATCAAGTATATAATTTTTTAATTAATGAAGGTATTTTACCTATACAATTTATTAATAATAGTATATCTTTTTTTGATGTGAATTTTTTAATTAAATCTAGTATTTATAACAAATTTCAAAAAGCTTTAGAGAGTAATTTGAATATGTTTGATTCATCTTTTCAAAATGTTAGTCGTATAGCAATTATCGGATATGGTATAACTAATGATAATGTTGTATTAAAGCGAATTATGGAAATTATAAAAAGATTTAGTATTGATATTTTTAGTATTGATATTACAAATGCTAAAATTATTATTACTTTTAAAGAAAAGGTTGAAAATGATTTATTAGAACTATTGCATAATGAGTTATTTGAATGAACTATTAATTTTTAAATTTGATTAGTAATAAATATTTGCTTTATAATTATTCTGCCATATTATAAAAAGACAGTATTTTAAAGAGGACTTAAACTATTAAATTTTTTATTTAATAACCTTAGTCCTCTTTATTAAAATACTATTTCATAAAACACTATCCATTTTTTATGTTAATATATACAGCTACAAATATTAGTATTGTGAATACTACAATTGCTGTAACTTTTATTATTTTTCTTAATACTTTAAATTTTTCATAAGTTATATATCTATTATTTTTTTCTTCTTTTATATTGAAATTTTCTAAAAAATCAATTGTTTCTTGTTTGTTTAGAAAATAATTTGCAAAAGACAATTCTTTTATTCTATTATTATTATCATAGTATCTAATAACAATAGAATATCCATTAGAAGGTATTAAGAATCTATAATCATTAAATTTAGATAAATATACACTTTTTAATTTTTTATATGGAAACAAACCTTCTTGCATTCCAAATCTTACATATAATCCGTTTGAGGTACATTTAAATTTAAAATAATTAAATACGAAAAAACATATTGCAGCAACTGTAAGAAAGGCTAATACCATTAAAAATACTTTTATATCTTTTCCAAATGTGAAAAATAATATTGCAATTAGTATAACAGCTATAGCTATTGATAAATATTTATTTTGTTTTAATATTCTAAACGAATTAGATTCAAGTTCAACATCTTGTTTTTTTATTCCAATTATTTCACAATATCTTCTTTGTTTATTATTATTATAAATATCTTTCCATTTTAATTTCATTTATCTATACCTCTTTTTTCATATTTTTAATTATCTGTACACTATGCTGGGTAATTTACATAGTTAGATGATTTTTTTAGTTGAGCAGTTTTTTAAATATTCTTTCATAAATCCGTTTAAATCTCCATCCATAACATTAGATACATTACCTACTTCAAAATTTGTTCTATGGTCTTTTACAAGCGTATATGGACAAAATACATAAGATCTTATTTGACTTCCCCATGCTATATCTTTTTGTTCTCCTTTTAAATCTTCTATTTTTTCTTTTTGCTCTTTTTCTTTTAAGTCTAATAATTTAGATTTAAGCATTTTCATGGCTGTTTCTCTATTTTGTATTTGTGATCTTTCTGTTTGACATGCTACTACTGTATTTGTTGGAATATGGGTAATTCTAACTGCAGATGATGTTTTATTTATATGTTGTCCTCCAGCACCTGATGCTCTGTAAGTATCTATTCTTAAGTCATCTGGGTTTATATCTATTTCTATATCCTCAGTAATTTCTGGTAGGACTTCAACAGATGCAAAAGATGTATGTCTTCTTCCACCTGCATCAAAAGGAGAAATTCTAACTAATCTATGTACACCTTTTTCTGATTTCATATATCCATATGCATAATCCCCTGATATTAAAAATGTAACACTCTTTAAACCAGCTTCGTCACCATCCAAATAATCTAATTCTTGAACTATATATCCATTTGATAGTGCCCATCTTGTATACATTCTGTATAGCATTTCCGCCCAATCTTGTGATTCTGTTCCTCCTGCTCCTGGATGTATCGTTACTATTGCATTATTTATGTCATATTTGCCTGATAGTAGAGTTTGAATTTCTAGATTGTCAAGTTGCTCTTTAATAGAAGCGGTACTATTTAAAATATCTTTTACTAAGTTTTCATCATTTTCTTGTATTACTAATTCAGACATTTCTTTTAAATTTTCTAATTCATTTTTTAATTTACTATAGTTTTCAACTTTACTTTTTAGTGTTTTTATTTTTTGTAAAATTATACTAGAATTTTTAGAATCATTCCAAAATCCTTCTTGTAATGTTTGTTGTTCATATTCTTTTAATTGTTTTTCTAAATTAGTAATGTCAAAGTGACTCACCTATTTCTTTTAATTTTTGTTGTAAATCATTTAAGTTTTTTAAATTGTCTTCTAATTCTATAATCAAATTGTATCACTCCTCTATCTCTATTTTGATATTATTGTATCACATATTTTTTACTTTTGTATATAGTTCTTTTATATTTTTGCAATTTCAATTGACATTTTATGTAAATAGTGCTATACTAATTTTACTTTTGTGCAACAAATATTGATTTATACGATGCATATTATGAAACAAGTTCTATTATAGAACCAACAATGCATTATGGAAAATTAATTTTTGTGGTACCAAAAAAATAATATTTTATAAAAGGAGATGTATCCAACCTATGTTAGACATTCTACGCATAGTAAACCGGACTACCGACATTATCGAAAGCTATTCCTTTGAAGGTAATAAGGAAACACAGTCAAACATCTCAGCATTAGCAGATTTTTCTGTTGCAGAAGCACAGCAAAACTTGCTAAACTATGTCGAGAAAAACCACAAAGGAAATAGCTGGCATTTTGTTACGCTTTTCCTGAAGCTTTTTCCAGAACTTTCTCAGGCAACTTACGGCTTAATCAGCCGTCCAAATGCAAATTGGTTTGAATGGAATCTTGTTGCAATTGTAGATGATCGTGTCTATGATTTAACATACTCTATCAAACAAAAAGGAACTAATCATTCCTTGATCCTGTGCGTGAAATATTGCAATATTCCTATTGATGATTATTGCAATAAACTGCAAGAAGGCGAGAAACTCACCATTCTCCCTAATCCGAAAGATTTTGCAGATATGCCTTTTAAAGATTATATCTGCTCGAATCTTGAAGAATCTAACTAATGCAAAAAACAGACAGTTTAATTACTGTCTGTTTTTTTAAAATTATCTTCCACAGCAGTTTTTATTTTAATTGGGGACGTGTATTGTTTTAAATTTTTAAAACAATACACGTCCCCAATTTTAAAAATTCAAATTATCTTCCACAACAGTTTTTATATTTCTTCCCACTTCCACATGGGCAGTCATCATTTCTGCCAACTTTAGGCTCTTTATTAACCACAGTTCTATTTAATCCGCCTTCTTTTTCTGTAATATTTCCATCAACTAGGTTAATTGCGGCATCTTCTAATCCTGCTCCTGTTATTTTAACAGTTTCAGTTCTAGTTATATTTTCTGTTTTTTCCATATGAAGTAAAATTGTTGCAACTTGGGTTTTAATATCATCTATCATAGCATCAAACATGTCAAATCCTTCAATTCTGTATTGAACAACAGGATCTTTTTGTCCATATGCGCGAAGACCAATACCATTTTTTAATTCATCCATTGCATCTATATGATCCATCCATTTTTCATCAACTGTTTTAAGCATTACAACTCTTTCAATTTCTCTTAAATCGTCTGAACCAATCATTTGCTCTTTACCTTCATATATTTCATGTGCTGTTTCTTTTACTTTTTCTGTTAATTCTGAAGCATTTATTTTGTCATTTTCTTTTAATTCGATTTGATTTGTTATTCCTAATACATTGTTTAGTTCTTGAATTAATGATTCTTCTACTTCTACGGTACCATCTATTGTATGTGCATCAATTATATTTTCAGCTGTAGCATCTATCATATGTAATATACTTTCTTTTAAGTTTTCTCCATCAAGAACTTCTCTTCTTTGCTTGTATATTATTTCTCTTTGAGTATTCATAACATCATCATAATTTAATACATTCTTTCTAATACTAAAGTTTTTACCTTCAACTTTCTTTTGAGCTGATTCTACGGCATTAGATATTAGTTTAGATTGTATTGGCATATTTTCATCTGCTCCTAATGTATCATATACTTTTGTTATTGTATTTCCACCAAATATTTTCATTAAGTCATCATCTAATCCTATATAGAATTTAGAATTTCCTGGGTCACCTTGACGTCCAGAACGTCCACGTAACTGATTATCTATACGTCTAGATTCATGTCTTTCTGTTCCTATAATTTTTAAACCGCCAGCAGATATAACTTTTTCTTTTTCTTCTTTTATTTCTGCATCAAATTTGTTTTCTAATTCTTTGAATTTGTTTCTTGCTGATAATATTTCTTCATCTGTTGTTTCATTAAATGCTGTAGCTTGTTCTATCATTTCTTCAGTATAGCCTTGTTTTTTCATTTCTTGTTTTGCTAAATATTCACTATTTCCTCCAAGCATAATATCAGTACCACGACCAGCCATGTTTGTAGCAATTGTAACTGCTCCAAATTTACCAGCTTGTGCAACTATTTCTGCTTCTTTTTCATGTTGTTTAGCATTTAATACTGTATGTTTAATTCCTTCTTGATTTAATAATTTGCTTAATTTTTCAGATTTTTCTATTGATACTGTACCAACAAGAACTGGTTGTCCTTTTTCATGACTTTCCTTAATATCTTCAATAACAGCTCTAAATTTAGCATTTTCATTTTTATAGATTATATCTGGGTCATCTTGTCTTATTAATGGTTTATTAGTAGGTATTTCTATAACATCTAATTTGTAAATTTCTTGGAATTCCGCTTCTTCTGTCATAGCAGTACCAGTCATACCAGATAATTTATCATACATTCTAAAGTAGTTTTGGAATGTTATTGTAGCAAGTGTTTTAGATTCATCTGCTATTCTAACTTTTTCTTTTGCTTCTATAGCTTGATGCAATCCATTATTATATCTTCTTCCATACATAATACGACCTGTGAATTCATCAACTATTAAAACTTCACCATCTTTTACTATGTAATCAATATCTTTTTTCATTATTCCATACGCACGTAAAGCTTGATTTACATTATGTACTAATTCAGAGTTTTCTATATCATTAAAGTTTTCCAAGTTGAATTCTTTTTCAGCTTTTTCTATACCTTTTTGAGTAAGTGTAGCAGATTTAGCTTTTAAATCTACAATGTAATCATAATTTTCGTTATCTTCTGCTTGTGCTTCATCTTTTATATCTTCTTCTACTATAACTTTAGCTTGTAATTTTCTTACAAAAGAATCTGCTTTTTTGTAAAGGTCAGAAGATTTGTTAGCTCTACCTGAAATAATAAGAGGTGTACGAGCTTCATCTATTAAAATACTATCAATCTCATCTACGATAGCATATTTTAATTTTCTTTGTACTAATTGATTTTTATATATAACCATATTGTCTCTTAAGTAATCAAATCCATACTCATTATTTGTACCATATGTTATATCACAATTATATGCTTCTTGTTTTTCATTAGGTTTCATTCCTGCTATTATTAATCCTACAGATAATCCTAAGAAGCGGTAAACTTTTCCCATCCATTCACTATCTCTTTTTGCTAGATAGTCGTTTACTGTAATAACATGAACACCTTCACCTGTTAATGCATTTAGGTATGCTGGAAGTGTTGCTACTAAAGTTTTTCCTTCACCTGTTTTCATTTCAGCAATTCTACCTTGGTGTAGAATAATACCACCTATTAATTGAACATCAAAATGACGTAATCCTAAAACTCTTTTTGAAGCTTCTCTTACTACTGCAAAAGCTTCTGGTAATAAATCATCTAATGTTTCTCCATTAGCTAATCTTTCTTTAAATTCGTTTGTTTTGTTTCTTAACTCCTCATCTGATAGTTTTGAAATAGATTCTTCTAAAGAATTGATTTGTTCAACTAAAGGCATAACTCTTTTTACTTCTTTTTCACTGTAACTTTTAAATATCTTGTTTAAAAAACTCATCACTTTTCTTCCTTTCTATCTTATGTATTATTTAATTACATATAATCTTTTTGTACTATATCACTAATTATAAAATTTCGCAAGAAAAATCATATATTTTTTATTAAGATAATATAATTATTATTAATAATGCACAATTGAGGATACATACCTTCTTTGTGCAAATAGCATAATAAAGGGTACTTCTTTATTATGTATGAAAGGTAGTGGTATATTTAGTTATGTTTATATGTAATATTAAAATGAATCGTAATTGGATGAAAAAAGTAGTAATTACTTTTGTTGTATTATTGCTTGTTATTGTTTTTATGGTTGTTGGTTATAGATTTTATGAAAGTACTTTCAGAGTGATGGTTACTGACGATTTTTCCGCTTCTAATAGTGATAATTTTATTCAGGCTAATTCTAGTAATTATACTAATATATTAAAAGATTGTCATGAAAATATGGATAAATATGTTGGCAAGAAAATTAAATTTACAGGGTTTGTTTATAGACTGTATGATTTCAGCGAAAATCAGTTCGTATTAGCCAGAGAGATGATTATTTCTTCTGATAATCAGGCTGTAGTTGTAGGATTCCTATGTAAAAATGTTGCTAATGATGTTGATATGCAAGGATTTAAAGATCGTAGTTGGGTTGAAGTTGAAGGGGTTATTACTAAAGGAGAATATCATGGTGAAAGGCCTGTTATAGAAGTTAATTGTATAAAAGAAACATCTGTTCCTAATGATGAATTTGTGTATCCACCTGATGATGGTTTTGTTAGTAGTGAGACTTAATAGTAGAAAATTTAATTTTATAACTTATATTTTTTAAAGGACTCTTCTCAAAACATATTAGTCTATATGTTTTGAGAAGAGTCCTTTTTTCATTTTTAAAATTAACATTCCCTATCAAATATACTCTTCACAAATCCCTTATCAATTCTATTTGCATATATTTCTTTCAATATAATCAATACAATAGGACCAATAAATATACCTAAAAAGCCTATAAATTTAAATCCAGTGTACATGGCTATTAAAGTAAATATAGGGTGTATCCCAATTTGCCCACTTACAATTTTAGGTTCTATTATTTGTCTTACAATACTCATAATAATCCATAAAACTAATACACATATTCCTAAAGTTATATCTCCATTACATGCTGAAATTATAGCCCAAGGTACCATTACTGTACCAGAACCAAATATAGGTAAAGCATCTACAATTGCAATTCCTATTGCTGTCATTAACGGATATGTTACATTTAATCCTGCTAGAGCAAATATATATAACCCTATTAAGGATATTATAAAAGATATTAATATTAGTGTAAATTGCGCTTTTAAGTAACATCCTAGAGTTTTGGTTAATGCTTTAATATGTTTAGTTAATTTTTTTACCCATTGTTCTGGTAAATGATGTTCTATTTGATCTAGCATATATATTTTATCTGTACACATAAAATATAATGCTAATATTGTAATTATAATACATAATCCTATTTTAGGAAGTGATGTTACTGTATTCAAAAAAGTTGTTAATATATTTTTTACCCAATTAGAAGCGGTATTAATAAATTCTCCTGTAGAATTACTTAAAATAGTATTTAGCTCATTAGATAACTGAATTTTGGTAAAATCAAAATCCGATATTATATTCTGTGATCCATTATATATTTTTTCAAAATAGTAATTTATATTTGACAAAAGATTTGATGCCTCAGATACAAGTGTAATTATTCCTCCAGTGATTAATCCTATAATAATAGAAAGTACAATAACAAATATTAATATTGCACTTACTTTCCTTCTCATTTTAAGTTTTTTCATGCAGAATCTTATAATAGGTTCTATTAATTGTGATAATATGAATGCTACCAAGAAAGGCGTATAAAAAATACTTACTTTAAATCCTATATATATTAATAAAATTCCTATAGCTAACACTAAAAGTTTTTTTATAACTTTTATCCAATAGTTGAAATCTAGAATCAAAATAAGTCACTTCCTTCTTTATATTTTCTATATTTTATTATATGTAAAATCAGTTTATACATACATTTTTTTACCAATAAAAAAACAGTACTTATTAGACAAAAATTCTATAATCCTTCACCCCCATTTTCCAAAAAATCAAAAACCCTATCCTTCACCCCCACTCGAAGAAAAAAATTGTTACTTTTGAAAAAACAAAGCTCCGACCTAAGCCCCAAAACATCTAACCCCAGTAATTATCGTAACAAGTCCACCCAACCCAGCACGCACCCCACCGCGTTTGAAGGAGCTTTGTTTTTTCAAAAGTAACAATTTTTTTCTCACGGTGCTACCAAAAAACATCTAACCACAATAATTATCATAACAAGTCCACCCAACCCAGCACGCACCCCACCGCGTTTGAGGAGTTTGTTTTTTCAAAAGTAACAATTTTTTTCTCACGGTGCTACCAGCAAATTTTACTGATGATTTTTATTCCCACACCCACAAATATTATCTAAAGTAACAATAAAACTCTCCTTATTTGTATTAGGATTTCTACTAATATCCCCAATCGACAATATACCTACTATCTTATTATTTTCTATAACAGGCAATCTTCTAACCTGATTATCAGACATAATATTTTCAGCATGATGTAACTCTGTATTTGGTTCGCAACAGCACACATTAGTACTCATAATCTCTCTTACAGGTGTTGTTTTGGTATCTTTTTCACAACACACACTTCTTAATAAGATATCTCTATCTGTTACTAAACCAACAACATTCTTTTCATCATTGCAAACCGGTATACATCCAATTTTATGCTCTGCCATTAAATTAGCACATTCACAAATACTAGTATTTGGATTTACCCATAAAACATCATGACACATACAATCATTAACTTTCATAATTTTTTCCTCCTAAAACATAAAAAATTGCATTCAAATTTAATTTTTACATTTAATTTGAATACAATTTTATTTTTCCACATTATATTTGTTTATATACAAAATAAATTTTGAAATATTGGAAAATTTTGTTTTTTTGAAATTCAATCCTTACATAGGTCTAAACGGTGGTCTTCCCGGTCTTGGTGGCATAGGTGGTCGTGGTGGTGGAAATCCTGGGAAACCTGGTCCTGGTATAAATGGTGGCCTTCCTGGTCTGAATAATTGATTTAATATAAGTATACGTATTAAATCACGTAGTAGTGGATTTTGCCTTTGTTGCTGTCTTGTATTTTGTGATTGTTTATCTTGATTAATATCGCTGTTATTCTTTTCTACTCTATTATCTTTGCAAAGCATTTTATTTTCTTTACATTTGCATAACTTTTCCGAACATTCTGCTTCTCCTCTTGTTTCAATTTTCAAATTAACAACATTTTGAATCTCAACACGTTGCTCTACACTTCTGTATATTTCATTTGTCATTTGCTCTACTAGCTCTTCTGTTATTGGTTGGTTAATATTTTGACACATATTACAAACTATAGGATTTATTGTTCTATATATTTGAGGATACATTTGTTCGATATCAAAATTTGATTCTCTTGTTTGGTATGTAGAACCATATAAAGTTTGATATTCATTTTGATATTGCTGATTTATATTGCCTGATTCATTTGTAGAATATCCTAATACGCTTCTCATATAATCTTCAAAATCGTTATATAACATTAAACTACCTCCTAAACATTTATATATTTATAATATGTTTAGGAGGTAGTTTTAGTTACTAATCTTTAATTGTTTGTTTTAAGTATTATATAATTATTAATCAATATTTCTAACTAACTCTTTGAATTTTTCTCCTCTTTCCATGAAGTTCTTATACATATCAAAACTTGCACTTGCTGGTGAGAATAGCACTATTTCGTTAGAGTTTGCTACTTCATGTGCTTTATTAACAGCTTCTTCTAATGTATTACATCTATATATTGGTAAAGAGATATCATTACCATTTGTAACGCTAGTCTTTAACTGTTCCTCAACTACAGTTTGTATTTTATCAGCTGTAGCACCCATCAATATTAAATTACTTACTTTATCAATTATAGGTTTAGCAATAGGTTTATAGTCTAACTTTTTATCATATCCACCTGCTATTAATACTATTTTTTTATCAAAAGCATTTAAACCTGCTATTGTTCTTGTAGGACTTGTTCCTATTGAATCATTATACCATTTTACTCCATTTATAGTTCTAACGTATTCTAATCTATGTTCTACTCCTTTGAACTTAGTTATGGCTCTAGCTTGTATTGATGGTTCTACTAATGTTGATGTCGCTGCTATTGCTGCACACATATTTTCATAATTATGCATTCCGCGTAATGATACTGCATCATCTATTGTTATTATATGTCTTCTAACTCCATCTTCACATGACTTAATTACACCATTATCATATATAACTCCATTATCTAATCTATTTTTTCTACTGAAGAATATTACTTTTCCATTTGCTTCTGATGCAAAATATCTAGTTACATCATTATCGTAGTTTAAAATTACAATTCCTTTTTCTGTTTGATTTTTGAATATTTTTTTCTTACATTCTATATATTCTTCATATGATTTATGTATATCTAAATGATTAGGTGATACATTTGTTACTACAGAAATTTCTGGGCATGTTTGCATATCCATTAATTGAAAACTACTAAGTTCTAGTACAACTATTGTTTCAGGTGTCATGTCTTTTATTTTAGTGAACAGTGGTATTCCTATGTTTCCACCTAAATAACAATCATATCCTTTTTCTTTTACTATTTCATATATTAAACTTGTTGTAGTTGTTTTTCCATCACTACCTGTTACACCTATTACTTTTCCTGGGCATAATTCAACAACCATTTCTATTTCTGATGTAACTACTGCTCCTCTTATACTTTCTGCTTTTAATTCAGGTGTATCTGGTCTACATGTAGGAGATCTAAATATTATATCAAATCCTACTAAGTTTACTAAATAATGCTCTCCAAATGAAAAATGAATACAGCGTGAAGTTATTTTGTCTAGTATTGTTTTATCTATTTCATCTATTGTTCTTTTATCAAATACAGTTACATCTGCTCCTTTATCAGAGAAATAGTCAAGAAGCGGCAAGTTACTTACTCCTAAGCCTATTATTGCTACTTTTTTATTGCGAATGTACCTTTCAAACTCTTGTAATTTTTCATTAATATATTTTGCCATAACATATTCCTCCCTTTTTTACAGGCTAAATTATATATCAAAACTATTTTTTGTGCAATAGTTTTTTATTGTAAATCATTGCATATAAATTGCAGTATATAATTTATTTGTGTAATGTCTTAATAAATTATTAACATAGTTTTTTATAATTACTATTACAATTTAATGTTTTATTATATTATTATATATTTGTATTTAAAATTTTGCTACACTTTAAATCATGTGTATTATTTAATTTTTAATCCTTTAATTGCATATTGACTAAATACATTATATAAATTTTGAATATTAATTTCTTCAGTTGTCTCTAATTTATACATCAAAATAGAACAAGTTAATCCAAAAATCGCAGTAGCAATGGCTTCAGGATCTCCATCATATATTTCTCCTTTTTTTATACCATCTTTAATAATGTCTTCTATAATTTTTATATATTCATTCACATATGACCTACATCTTAAATTTCTTTCTTCTCTTCCCCACATTTGGCTAATTACTAAAGTAATTAAATTCTCATATTTCAAAATAATTTTGATTTGTATCAATACTACGGCTTTTATTTTATCAATTGTGCTGGTATATTTTGAAGTTTTTATTTCTATACTATTACGCAAAAGTTTCATTCCTTCTTCTACTAAAAAATTAAAAATTTCTTCCTTGCTTGAAAAATGATAATACAAAGTACCTTTTGCAATTCCAACTATCGAAGTAATTTCTTCAACACTAGTTCCATCATATCCTTTTTGTGCAAATAACTCCATTGCAGTTTCAAAAATCTTTCTTTTTGTTCTATTCATATGTGTTACCCTCCTTGTTTTTTGTTGTCATATTATAGCTTTAGGCTAGTTTAGTCAATATAAAAACTTGATTTTTATTTAATTTTATATTATATTTTATAAAAATTCAATATAATCAAATTCTTAAGTATA
>USQY01000035.1 GCA_900557045.1 uncultured Clostridium sp. | reverse complement strand
ATTCATAGTTTGGATTATATTGTTTTCCTTCATATTCTTGAAAATCTTTATTATTTCTATCATTAAAATAAAATGTTGTTAATCCTCTTGTTTTTGTTTTTTCAAGTTCTTTTAAATATTTAGTATAATCATAATTTTCAGGGTCTTTTATATAATCATCTATAGCATTTCTATATGCATTTACTATTGATGCTAAATAATATCCAGTTTTTAATCTCCCCTCTATTTTCAAACTATCTACACCCATCTCAATTATTTCAGGTATTTCTTTTATTAAACATAAATCCTTTGATGAAAAAATATAAGTTCCTTTTTCATCATATTCAACAGGCATTAAATTTCCTGGTTTATTATATTCTTCTACATAAACATTATATGCCCATCTACAACTTTGGGCACAGTCTCCTAGATTTGCGCTTCTACCTGCTAAAAAATCACTCAAAAAACATCTTCCTGAATATCCAAAGCAAATAGCTCCAT
Source organism: uncultured Clostridium sp. (assembly GCA_900557045.1). Taxonomy (GTDB): domain Bacteria; phylum Bacillota; class Clostridia; order TANB77; family CAG-508; genus CAG-492. Next base: position 17,621 of record USQY01000035.1, on the reverse strand, counting down.
GTATAAATATCTCTGTTTCTAAATCTGAAGGTGTATTATCTATAATTTCTTTTATTTGGCTTTTATGTAATTCTCTTCCTAAAATAACCCTTTCAGCACCATTTTTATACCAAAAATTTGCAGTATGGCTACTAACAATATTTGCTTGTGTACTTATATGTATAGGAATATCTGGAGCCTCTTGTTTTATTATTTCTACAACTCCACCATCAGCTACTATAATAGCATCTACTTTCAAATCTTGTAATATTCTTGCCTGTTTTCTTATCTCTTCATAAGTATCATCCCATGCATAAATATTTATTGCTGTATATACTTTTTTTCCAATAGAATGTGCATATTGTATAGTTTTTATTAAATCATCATCTTCCATCTCTGCTCTTGTTCTTAAAGATAATGATGATGTACCTGCATATACTGCATCTGCACCATATTCAAAAGCTATTTTTGCCTTTTCAAAAGACCCCGCTGGAGCCAATAATTCTGGTTTTTTCATATATTATTTCTTCTCACTTTCTTTTTTACATTTTGTACTATTATAACACAAAAATTTGCTAATTTCTACTATTTAATATACATTTCTACAACTACATAATACTAGTTTTCAACCAGTTAATTCTAAATGCATTAAAAAGCAATTTATTTACAAAATAAAGACATAATCTGTTTAGAATTGTATATTGCTTTTTTATAAACAAACTGATATACTTTAATCAAAAATATGACATATTATATTTAATAAGAAGGGAGTCTGTTTTTAATGAGAAACAAAAGAAAATTAAATAAAATGCGTATATTTATTACAATAATATTTATTGTTTTGATACTTTTTTTAACTTTTACAATAATTACTAAACATCAAAAAAATATTTTTGATGTTTTTAAAAGTAAAAATAATAATATTTCAGAAAATACTGAAATAACTGCACAAAACGAAGAAACACAACTTTCAAAAGAACCTGAATCAACTAATATTATAGTAGATTCAGAATCTGAAACTTCTAAAATTGCAAATATTAATGAGCAACGTAAGAAATGTTCAGAAATCACTACTACAAGAGGATTACCAGTTTTGATGTATCATTTTTTCTACGATGAACAGGCTGGTGAAACTGGACCAGATAATAATTATCTTGAAATTCATAAATTTGAAGAACAAATAAAATATTTAGCAGATAATAATTATTATGTTCCAACTTGGAAAGAAGTAGAAGATTTTATTAATGGTGAAATTGGATTACCAGAAAAAAGTGTTGTTATTACAGTTGATGATGGTGATGAATCATTTTTTAGATTAGCTGTACCTGTTTTAGAAAAATATAACTTTTATGCTACATCATTTTTAATTACTTCATGGTATGAAGATTGTATAAACAAATATAAATCACCTGTTATAGATTTTCAATCACATTCCTATAATATGCATATTCCTGGTACTGATGGAAAAGGTGCATTTTTAACTTTACCTTATGAAAGTGCCTGTGAAGATTTAAATAAAAGTAAATCAATAATAGGTAAAAACTGTATTGTATTTTGTTACCCATTTGGACATTTTAATAACACTACTAAAAAAACTTTAAAAGATTGTAATTATACTTTAGCATTTACAGTAAACTATGGACGTGTTTTACCAGGTATGGACTGCTATGCTTTACCAAGAATCCGTATGTCAAAAGTCGACTCTTTACAAACTTTTATAAGTAAAGTAAAATAACATAGTTCAATATTTTTTAATTTTAATTAAGTGGAGGAACATATGAAAACTATTGAAAATACTAAATTAATAAAAAAGGAAACAAAATTTTTTGACCTCATACCATATATATTCTGTTTCTTTACATTTTCCTTCTTGGGATGGATAATGGAAACATTATTTTGTTATGGATTATTAGGACAATTCGTTAAAAGAGGTTTTTTATATTCACCCATCTGCCCAATATACGGTACAGGAGCACTTATTTTAATGATATATTTAGATAAAAGTAAATCTAAAAATAGCTATATTAAACTTTTTATATTGTTTACCATAGTATTCTCATTTTTCGAATACATGGTTGGATTTGCACTAGATGCATTATTTGCAACTAGATGGTGGGACTACTCTGACAGTACTTATAACCTAAATGGAAGAATAACTTTGTTAAATTCTTTCTTTTGGGGAGTAATAACAATCATATTTACAAAATTTATATACCCATTAACTCAAAAATTCAAAGAAAAAGTTATTAATAAAATTCCAAGCACTATTCAAATTATTATATCCTGCATTTTAATAAGTGGAATTACAATTGATTTTACTTTATCTTGTATTAAATATTTAAGATAAGGAATTGGGGACGTTTTTCTTTTCCTTTTTGATAAACATAATGTTTGGTGTGCTTTGGATTTTGGGGTTTGAATTTTTATAAGATAAATAATTTTGAATGGAGCACCGAGAGAAAAAATTTTTACTTTTGAAAAAATAAATTCCTCCAAACGCGATAGGGTGAGTATTGCGTTTGAGGGAGTTGTTACGATAATGACTGGGGTTAAATGTTTGGGGGCTCAGGTCGGAGATTTATTTTTCCAAAAGTAAAAATTTCTTTCTCCGAGTGAGGGTGGTGAGTTATTTATTTTGTAAAAGTTCAAAGCAAAAAATCCAAAGCACACCAAACATTATGTTTATCAAAGAGGAAAAGAAAAACGTCCCTAATTCCTAAACAGCATAACTAATAGCCAATCCATCTCCTACTTCTAAAATTTCAGTATTCAAATTCGCATCCTCATTCACCTTTGCAATATATTCTCTCAAATTTCTAACTGCAGTACGTTGTTTATGCTTATTATAATCACTCATAACATACCCCTTATAAAGAACATTATCAGCAATAATAACACCTTTATCATTCAACATACGCAAAGCATGCTCTAAGAAAAATGGATATTTTCCTTTTGCCGCATCAATGAAAACTACATCATACTTATCATCCAATGTTGGCAATATTTCCACAGCATCACCTTCATATAAGTGTATTTTATTCTCAACACCCACATTTTTAAAATTTACCTTTGCCTCTTCAATTCTTTCAACATCTCTTTCTATTGTATCTATATAGCCCCCCTCTTGCAAAAATTCAGAAAAGCATATTGCTGAATATCCCACAGCTGCACCAATTTCTAGAATTTTTGTAGGTTTTACTTTCTCCAATATATTAGAAATTACTTCTAAAGTATCATCCATTATTATCGGAATATGTTCTTCTAAAGCTTTTTGTTTTATTTTACTTAATTCTTGTTTGTTCAAAGTACATTTTTCATTTATTTGCATATTTTATTCACTCCCCTTTTAGTTTTAATAATCCATTTGTATGAAAGTATTTGTTTTTTATATTTACTATCCCATATACTAATAAAAATGGTAGTGTCATTTGTACTAAACTCATAACTATTGGAAATAATTTTCCTGTTAAATGATATATAATTGTAATTGGATTTTTTGGAAAATCTTGTGAAATAAACATTAAATTGCTTCCACATTTTGAATTTATAATATATGCTCCAATGCAAATTATCAAAATTAAAACAGAATAATATTTTATATCTGACATTTTTAATTCTATATATTTGAATTTATTAATTATAACTCCTAAATAAATCATAATTCCATGATATAAAAAGCTGTGCAAACTTATAAAATGGAACATCGGATATTCTGGTAATGATGTAGTTGGCATTATCAAAAAAACTAATCCTCCAATAATTCCACCTGTTGCCAAAAATACATCACCAATCCTTTGAATAACACCTTTTCCAATTGAGCTAAGTAAACCTGCATATAATAGCAAACTACAATAATATAATGGAACAACTTTATTAATATTTTTGCCATCACCTACAGCAAAATCAAAAATTATTTTCAAAATTTCTAACACCCATATTATAACTGTTACAATTTGGATTATTCTTTTTATATCTTTCTTTTCCTTTATTTTAGTATGTTTAGTTGCAAATACAATTCCTGATATTGTTACTATAAATAATATCAAATGTTTAAAATTAAACATCCCACAAGGTGAATATTCACCTGGTTTTGCTAAAAACATTTTTACTCACTTCCTATTTTATTTTTTATTTCAAATATTCCCCAATATTTTTTTCTTTATCAAATAATGTAATTATAACATATTATTTAAATTTAAAGTACCCTTTTTTTAAATTTTTCATATTATTAATCGAGGTGTTGTTATGTTAAGTACTATTTTGCTATCAATTTCTACAAGTATAGATTCTTTGGGTATAGGTCTTACTTATGGAATAAAAAACACTAAGATTCCCAACCTAAGTAAATTCATCTTACTAGGAATATTCTTTGCCATATCTATTTCTTCTATATATATAGGAAAATGTTTAGGTAATCTTTTTGGTATAGATTTAACAAATATAGTAAGTTCATTAATTTTATTAATTATAGGAATTACAATTGTAAGTAAAGCTTTGTTCGAACATAAAAATCAAAAATCATATGATTTCAACAATTCAAATTTAATAGATCCTAAGGAATCTTTTATATTAGGAATTGCACTATCATTAGATAGTTTTGGAATTGGTGTTAGTTATGGATTACTAAATACTCATGCATTTATTTTTTCAATGTTTGTAGTAATGTTTCAATTTATATTTTTAAATTTCGGAATATATTTCGGGAAAAAAATAAAAAATAAATGCCAAACTAAAAATATTCCAGACTATATTTGGTCAATTATATCAAGTGTTATTATTTTCATAATAGCTATTTTTAAATTATCCTTCAATTAAAGATTAGAATTTTATATGAATTATACTGTGTTAATTCTATTATATAAATTATACTGTATTAATTTTACTATATAAATTATATTGTATTAATTCTACTATATAAATTATGCTGTATTAATTTTACTATATAAATTATATTGTATTAATTATTCTGTATTGAATTATAAAAAATCTATTACATTAACTAAAGTTTTTTATACTAATTGTAATAAATGAACCTTAATTTTCAAACATAAAAGTTTAATAATTAAGGTTCATTTAAATTTTAGATTTAATTCAATTTTAATAATAATTATCACTCATAAATAACAACATTATAAGAAAGTTTATATAATTCAAATTACGATAATAATTCTTTCAATTTTTGAATTGCCATTGCTCTATGTGATATAGTATTTTTTTCTTCAGGTAGCATTTGTGCTACAGTTTTATCACTTCCGTTTGGCATAAAAATTGGATCATATCCGAATCCATTTTCTCCGTATTCTTTGTCTGCAACAATTCCTTCCCATATACCATTTACTATATTTTCTTTTCCATTTTCTTCTATATAGCATATACAACATACATATCTAGCTGTTCTATCTTCTTTTTTTGCATCTTTCATTTTATATAGAACACATCTTCTGCGTTCTTCATCTGTCTGCAATCCCATATATCTTGCTGAATATATACCTGGTTCTCCATTTAAATAATCTACTACAATTCCACTGTCATCAGCTAATACTGCTGTATGCTTTAAATTGTAGATAGCTCTAGCTTTTAATTTGGCATTTTCCTCAAATGTTGTCCCAGTCTCTTCTACTTCTATGTTAACACCTGTTTCACTTTGTGAAAATACATTATATCCTAATGGTTCTAAAATTTTTTTAAATTCTTTTATTTTTCCCTTATTATTACTTGCAATTATTATATTCATTTATATCACTCCAATATTTCTACGAGTTTTCTTTAATATTAATTAGCCGAACCTCTTCAGGTTTTTCTTTTCATTAATATTAATTAGCTATGTTTCTAAGAGATTAATTAGCTGCGTTTCTACGAGCTTCTCTTTCTCTTGTTTTACTATCTAATATAACTTTACGTAATCTTATATTTAAAGGAGTAACTTCAACAAGTTCATCTTCACCAATAAATTCAATAGCTTTTTCTAATGAGAATTGTAGTGGAGGAACTAAACGAAGTGCATCATCAGAACCTGAGGCTCTTGTGTTTGTTAAATGTTTTTCTTTACATACATTAATTGCTATATCTTCATTTCTTGAATTTATACCAACTATCATACCTTCATATACTTCAACTCCAGCACCTATTAATAATTCTCCTCTTTCTTGAGCATTATATAGACCATAAGTTACTGAAATTCCTGGTTCAAATGCTACTAAAACTCCTCTTGTTCTTGAAGAAATTTCACCTTTGTATGGCTCATAGCATTCAAAAATACTATTCATTGTTCCAACACCTTTTGTGTCTGTTAAGAACTCTGTTCTATAACCAATTAATCCACGAGCTGGAATTTTGAATTCTATCTTAGTATGACCCATTTCTGCTGGTTCCATATTAATCATTTCTGCTTTACGTCTTCCTAATTTTTCTATAACTGTACCTATTGCATCATCTGGAACATTAACAACTAATCTTTCCATTGGTTCACATTTTACACCATCAATATCTTTAAAAATAACTTTTGGACGAGATACTAATAGTTCAAAACCTTCTCTTCTCATTGTTTCTATTAAAACTGATAAATGTAATTCACCACGCCCACAAACTTCAAAACTATCTGCTGAGTCTGTTTCTTTAACACGTAAACTCACATTTCTTTCTAACTCTTTAAATAATCTATCACGAATATGTCTTGATGTAATAAATTGTCCTTCTTTACCAGCTAAAGGTCCATTATTTACACTAAATGTCATAGATACTGTTGGTTCATCTATATCTACAAATGGAATTTTTTCTGGATTATTTATATCGCAAATTGTATCTCCTATATTGATATCTGCAATTCCTGATAATGCTACTATATCACCAGCTTGAGCCTCTTCAACTTCAACTCTTTTAATACCTGCATATGTGAATAATTTAGCAATTTTACCTTGCATATTTTTATCTTGTTTACAAATTGCAACAGACATACCATTTTTTATAGAACCTCTTTCAATTCTACCTACTGCGATTCTACCTAAATAATCATCATAATCAATATTAGAAACTAATAATTGAGCTGTTCCTTCCATGTCGCATGCTGGTGGTTCTATTGTATTTATAATAGTATCAAATATACAATGTACATTATCTGATTCATCTTCTAAATGCATTTTTGCGATACCATTTTTAGCTGATGCATAAATAACTGGGAAATCCAATTGTTCATCATTTGCATCTAATTCAATAAATAATTCTAATACTTGGTCTACTACCTTTAATGGATTTGCACCAGGTCTATCAATTTTATTAATTACAACTATTGGTTTTAAATTTAATGCTAATGATTTTTTCAAAACTTCTCTTGTTTGAGGCATTGGTCCTTCAAAAGCATCTACTAAAAGTAAAACACCATCAACTGTACGTAATACTCTTTCAACTTCTCCACCAAAATCAGCATGTCCAGGAGTATCTACTATATTTATTTTTACTCCATTATACATAACTGAAGTATTTTTAGAAAGAATTGTAATACCTCTTTCTTTTTCTAAATCATTTGAATCCATTACTCTTTCAGCTACTTGCTCATTTTCTCTAAATATATGGCTTTGTCTTAATAATGCATCAACTAATGTTGTTTTTCCGTGGTCTACGTGTGCTATAATTGCTATATTTCTAATATTTTTGTTATTCATTTTTTCTACTTCCCCTTTTTAATATTTTTTTATTTTATTATATAAATATTATATAACTATTCTTCTATCATCTCATTTGAAGTTCCTTCTAATTCTCTTATAGAAAGTTCAACTTTTTTGTTTTCTGAATCTATGTTAATTATTTTTGCATTAACCTTTTGACCTACTCTTAAAAAATCTTCTGGTCTAGCAATTTTCTTCTCACAAATTTGAGAAATATGAACTAATCCTTCAATTCCTTTATCTATTTTTACAAAAGCACCAAATGGTAATAATCTTGAAACTTTTACAGTTACAATATCATTTACATTATAATTTTGTACAAATTTATCCCAAGGATTTGGACCTTTTTTATCATACTCTAATTTCAACCTTTTATTTTCTTTATCAAATTCTTGAACTTTAACTTTAATTTCCTGACCAACCTTTAGTATATCGCTTGGCTTTTTATCTCTTTCCCAGGTCATACCTGAAATATGTAACAATCCTTGTATTCCATCAATATCAATAAATGCACCATATGAACTTAAGCTTGAAACTATACCTTTGTACACTTTTCCAATTTCAATATTGTCCCAAAATTCTTTCTGTTTTGCTTGTTTTTGCTCATCTAAAATAATCTTTATTGAACCTATAATTTTTCTTGTTTTTTCATCATATTCAATTACTTTAAAAGAAACTTCTTTTCCCTTATAATTTTCTATTTTTTCATCTCTAGGAATTGCAGATAATGAAATAGGAATAAATATTCTAATTCCTTTATAATCTACTATCAATCCATTATCATTTACTGATGTAACTTTCTCAGTAAATATGCAGTTATTTTTTACTTTGCTTTCAAGTTCTTGTTTTACTATTTTAGAATTTGCTTTTTTGTATGATAATAATACATTTCCTAGTCCGTCATTTAACTTTATTACATCTGCTGTAATTCTATCTCCAACTTTGAAAGAATTATGCGGATCATCATTTTCATCAAATGAAAACTCTGTTCTAGGTATTATTCCATCTGCTTTGTAACCTATGTCTACAAAAATTTCACCTTGTGTATTAATATTTACAATATTACCTGTTACAGTTTGTCCTATTTTAATTTCTTTTAAAGTTTGATTTAACAATTCTTCAAAACTCATATTTTCCATAAAATTCAATCTCCTAACGGTTCATAATTATATATTATTTTTTGATATTTGTCAACATAACTATATTATCCATAATTTCTTGTGTTGCCTGTTCTTGATACTCTTTTTCTTTTCCTTTAACTTTATATTTTGACATATCAATAGGTGCCCCATAATTTATGTATACTTTGCTAAATAATTTAAAACTTCCTGATATTCCAACTGGTACAACTGGACAGCCTGTTCTTATTGCTAAAAATGCTGCACCATTTTTTACTTTTGCATTTTTTTCCATACCTTTTCGTGTTCCTTCTGGGAATATAGCAATTACTTCATTATTTTTTAATGCTTTTATACATCTTTTCATTGCTTCCATATCTTGTGAATTTCTTTTTATAGGTATTATATCAAATAAATGCTCTAAATATCTTAGAATGCCTATTCTGCCCAAGTCATGTTTAGCAATAAACCTTACTTTTTCTTTACTTAGCAATACTATTGCTGCTGCATCTAAGTAATTCAAATGATTTGCACAAATAATATATCCTCCACTTTCAGCTGCTTTTTGTTTGTTTTCTTCACCTATTATCTCTATTCTATAGAAGATTCTGTACAAAGTACTTAAAAAAACTTTTATCATTTTTCTTACTACTTTTTTTCTTGTATTTTCTGGTCTTTGAGCATATATTTTAGGTTCTAGTTTTTTTGTTTTTCTTTCTTTTTTTATCAGTTTTTCAATTTCTTTAACAACCTCTTTTTGTGTCAAGTTAGTTGAGTCTATTACTATTGCATCATCTGCTATTTTTAATGCTCCCATTTCTTTATTTCTATCATTTTCGTCACGTTTTTTCATATCTTCCAAAACATCTTCATATGTGCATTCTATGTTTTTGCTTTTATTTTGTTCAAAACGTCTTCTTGCCCTTTCTTCTAAATCAGCATCCATATAGATTTTTAAATCTGCATTTGGGAAAACTACTGTTGTAATATCTCTTCCTTCCATTATAACGTCTTGAGTTTTTGCCATCTCTCTTTGAAGTTCTACTAATTTTAAACGTATTTCTTTTATTGCTGAAACTATTGAAACTTTTTGATTTACTGGGTTTTCTCTTATTTCTTTTGAAACATCTTCTCCATTTAATTTTACAATTTGTTTATCCTTTTCCTCTATTAATTCAATTTTAATTGTTTCTAATAATTCTTTTATTTTATCTATATCATTTAAATCTATATTATTTCTTATAATAGCAAGTGTAACGCACCTATACATTGCACCTGTATCAATACTATTTAACTTCAACTTTTTTGCCAGTATTTTTGTTACTGTTCCTTTACCACTACCAGCAGGTCCATCTATTGCAACTATAAACCCCATTACTTATTCCTCCCTTTTCTTTGGATATTTTTAAAATTTCATATCTTTAGGCATATTAATTCCTTTGGCCATAACATCAATTTTAGATACATTCATTGCTGTAAGTCTTTCTATTTCTTTTTTAGATTTAATTTGAAAATCTTGTAAGACATCAACTATTTTTTTACCATAATTAACTATTACTTCCATATAAATTTCTGTACCAAGTTCACCTTTATTTACCCTTGTTCTAATTACTTTATGTATTGAAGGCTCTTTATTGGCTAGATATTCAATAATTTGTTTAAATACACTATCAGAAATTGTAAAATTTCCCATATAACTAAATGTTGGTCTAATTATTGATTTTTCTGAAATATATGGTGTTTTTCCTTTTCCTTTAGACTTAAAAATTTGTAACGGATCTAATAAATATCCTGAAAAATCTTTTTTTATTTCAAATGTGGGTACTGGAATTACATGTTTTCCTTCTGTCACACGAATTCTTCTTGCATTTTCCATTTCTTCTTCTGTTGCAACTTCATTAATGTAAACAGTTTTACTTATTTTAGGTAATTCTAAATTTGTAGCTATTTTTTCAACCATTCCATCAGAAGTTCCTAATATCAATATTGATGGTGGATTATATTTCAAAAAAGCTTCTTGCATTTCCTTTTTTTCGTTTTCTTCCAAAAATAAAGCATGTTTTACTGTTTCAATTTTAGTAGGCGCCTTTTTGGCTGAGGTTCCTGCTACAACTGCATTGCCATTTATTAGTAAGCCATCATCTATAATAAATTCTATATTATTTTCACTTGCTACCATCTGTGCTCTATAACTTTTTCCCGTTCCTGATGGTCCTACAAATGCATATACTTTTATATTGCTAAAATCCATATAAATTTTTTCCTTTCTTTTTGGCAAAATTTAACAACATTATTATACCACTTATAATTACTCTTTTGCAACAAGTAAAAGAATAATTTTATATTAGAAGCATATACTTTATAACATAAATGAAATTTTTATGTTTTCTTTGAAAATATAAATTTATAACATTAATGGAAGGAATGATATAAAATTATGAATAATTATAAATTAGCTGTAGTTGGAGCTACTGGTGTTGTTGGTCAAACTGTTTTGAAGGTTCTTGAAGAAAAGAAACTTCCTATTAAAGAATATACCTTTTTTGCTTCAAAACGTTCAGCTGGTAAAACTTTAAAGTTTATGGATGATGTTTATCTTATAAAAGAATTAACAGAGGAATCTTTAAAAAATGGGAATTTTGATTTTGCAATTTTTTCAGCTGGTGGAGATACAGCTTTGAAATATGCACCAATTGCTGCTTCTAGTGGATGTATTGTTATAGATAATAGTAGTGCTTTTAGAATGGATAACATGGTTCCACTTGTTGTTCCTGAAGTAAATTCTGAAGAAATAGCTAAGAATACTGGAATAATTGCGAATCCTAATTGTTCTACTATCCAAGCTGTTGTGGCTTTAAAGCCTTTGGATGATATGTTTGGAATAAAAAGGATTATTTATTCAACATACCAAGCTGTTTCAGGTGCTGGTTCTAAAGGGATACATGATTTAGAGAATGGAATTTATAATTTTGAAAAAGATAGTGAGAATGATAATTCTAAAAATAATCATAATTACAAATTAGAAAAATTTCCATATCCTATTTTTAATAATTGTTTGCCTCATATTGATAATTTTTTGGAAAATGGATATACGAAAGAAGAAGAAAAAATGATTAATGAAACAAGAAAAATTTTAAATCGTCCTGATTTGCCGATAACTGCTACTACTGTTAGGGTTCCTGTTTTTAATTGTCATTGTGAGAGTATTAATGTTGAATTTAATAATGTGTTTGAGTTGGAGGATGTTGTTAAGGTTTTAAAAAATTCGCCTGGGATTATAGTTCAGGATGAGTTTGGTGGAAATGAGAAAAATTATGCTTTGCCTAGTTTGGTTTCTGGTTGTGATAATGTGTTTGTGGGGAGAATTAGAAGAGATTTTAGTGTTAGAAATGGTGTGAATTTGTGGGTTGTGGCTGATAATATTAGGAAGGGAGCTGCTAGTAATGCTGTGCAGATATTGGAGAAGTTGATTTAGAAATTGGGGATGTTTTAGTTTTCATGGTTAGTGGGTATATGTTAGGATTTTTATGTGTAAATGAGTTTTTTTGGGTAGCACCGAGAGAAAAAATTTGTTACTTTTGAAAAAACAAACTCCTTCAAACGCGGTGGAGTGCGTGCTGGGTTTGGTGGACTTGTTACGATAATGACGGGGGTTAGATGTTTTGGAGCTCAGGTCGGAGCTTTGTTTTTTCAAAAGTAAAAATTTTTTTCTCCGAGGAAGGTTGGTGTTTTTATTTGTGTTGTAACGGTGGGGTATGGTTATAGTTATGAGAAAAACTAAAACATGTCCAATACCTTTTTTCAACCTCCTCAAATTAAAGCTATAACACAATATATAATGACCTTTACTAAATATTCTACTATTAAACTTAAATTTGTAAATTTGATTCCAATGTTATTTATTTTGTCGTAATTTTCAATGATTGTTTCGATGTTTTTTTTGGTGATTACTTCTTTTTTGCTTTCCATGTATTCTTTGGCTAGAAATCTAGCTTTAGTCATTGCGTCTGTTTCTATGTATGAACGTACAAAGAATAATGTTATAGACATCATAACTAAAATTATTGCATGGATATTTGGATTCGCTATTTTATTGAATAAGGTTAGAATAGTTATTATTATCCAGTATAATATATATATGTTAGAGAAAATAAAATTAAACCATAATAGAGTTTTATCTTGTATAGAATGTATGCATTCATGTGCAATGGTTTGAATTCTTGTAAATGTGTTTTTTATATTTGCTATAAAAATTGTATTTGTTGCAACTATGTATAAACTTGCTTGTGAAGATGCTCCTCCTGTTTTTATTTTTACATTGTCATTTTTTAATTTTTTTAATATTTCTTTGGCTATTTGCTCATTTTCAGGTAATGTGTTTGTTAGTTCATTTAATTTTTTATCTTCTCCTATTTTTTTAATTAACTTTATCTTTTTTAGGCTGAATTTTGATAATATTGTTAGAGTTATAATAGTTATAATTGACATGACTAATATTACAATTATTTCCATAATATTTCTATTCCTTTACATTTTGTTATTTTTGGTTTTATCTTTTACTATTTTCGTTTTAATTATTTTATTTTTTATATTTTATTTATAAAACTTCTTTAATGGCTTCTGCAATGATTTTATTTACATCCGCTACCATTACATTAAATTTTACTTCTAAGTCAAAATATTCTTTAATTTCTTTGTTATTTATTAAAATTGTATATAATTGTTGTAATTTTTCCATTTTGTCTTTGTCTTGTTCTCCACCTTTTATTGCTAAAACTTGGGCGTCATATCTGATTTTCTCAAATTCTTCTATTTTAGATTTCATTTCTGGATTTTGCATTACTTTTTCTTTTGCTTCCTTATATTTTTTATACTCTTCTGAATTTTTCATTTCAAAAGCTAGTTTATTAGCTGTATCGTAGATATTCATTTTGTTCATCCTTTCTTTTTTATTTATTTTCTTTTAATTTTTTCATATATTTAATTTGCCTTACATTATGGTTTGTTTTATATATGAATTTGCATATATTTTTGCTTAATTAAAAACTCTATGCATATGCATGTTTTTTCTTAAAGTCAAGCAATTTTGTTATTTCTTTTTCTGAATTTTTTGCTTTAGTAGCTTTTTTTGCGTTTTCTTGTTCTATTTCTCTTGCTTGTTTTTCAGCCATAGTTTGGCAAATAGCTTTTTCGTAAGTAAAAAATGTATCTTGGGCAATTTTATTCCAATTAAATTCTTGTTTTACTTTAGTTTTTGCATTTTTTACAATATTATTACATAATTGATGATTATATAATAAAGCTAATACAGAATCTGCAATTGAATTACTGTTGCCAGCATAGCTTTTCATTCCATTAATACCATGATCTACTATTTCGTTTAGGCCTCCTATATCTGAAACAACTGTTGGAACTCCTGCAAGCATTGCTTCTAATGCAACTATTCCAAATGGTTCATATGTGCTTGGAAATACAGCTATATCAGCACATTTATACATTTTTTGTACTTCTTTTGATGATAAGTATCCTGTAAAATATACTTTGTTTTCTATTCCTAAATTTTTTGCTTGTTCTCTTAATTCATCATACATTCCGCCTTTTCCACCTATTATTAATTTAGTGTCATTATATCCATTGATAATTTTAGGCATTGCAGAAATTAAATGTTGTACTCCTTTTTCATATACTAGTCTTCCTATGTATAAAATAATTTTCTCATTGTCCATTGCATATTTTCTTCTAAAATCGTAATCTTTAGTAATTCCATTAAAATTATTTATATTAATTCCATTTGGTATTACATTTATTTTTTCAAAAGGTAAACCAAATAATCTTTGTAGCTCACATTTCATATAATTACTATTAACTATAACTTCTGTAGATTCATATGTTAATAGCCATTCTGTGTCATTTATATATCTTTGAACATCATCATGTATTCCAGAATTTCTTCCTGCTTCAGTTGCGTGAATTGTTGATACTATTGGTATTTGAAAAGAATCTTTTAATGTTTTTGCTGAATATGCTACAAGCCAATCGTGTGCATGTATACAATCAAATTTTCCTTGTTCATTTATAATTTGAGTTGCTTTTGCTGTTAATGTAAAGTTTAGTTGCATTATCCAATCAGTAAAATTGTTTGGTTTGATCATGTAGTTTTCTACTCGGTAAACTTTTACTCCTTTATCATTTTCGAACTCTGGAGTATCGCCTTCTTTGTATGTAACTACTGTTACATCATGTCCGTTTTTTACTAGTTTGTGTGATAAATCGTGCACTACTCTTGCTATTCCGCCTACTATTCTAGGTGGATATTCCCATGTTAACATTAGAATTTTCATTTTAGCATATCCCCTTTCAGATTACTCTTTTCTTTAGTGTTTTTTTCTCTTTTTTCTACAAATTATTCTATATAAGTTTTGGTTAAAAGTCAATGATTTTTTGATATTTTGAAGTGGGAATATTTTAACTACTTTGCTTTGCAATTAGCCTGCAAAATAAAATATATTAAAATTCCGTTTCTTTGCTGGTCGTTTTAGTGTGTTAAAATGTGTGTGCTCCCGCTCCCAAACTGCGCATTCACTGCATTTTAATATATTTTATTTTGCCTACTCTACTGTTTTTTGTATTAAATTTTGGGGTGTATTATAGGTGTAAAATTTTGTCATATTTTTTGTTTTTTCTCTTGTATTTTTGTGTTATTTGGTATAGTATATTGTTAGTAAAAAAGAGAGATGTACTAAGGAGGAAATCATGCCAAGAAAAGCTAAAGAAAAAGAAATTGAAAAAGAAAATGTTGAAGAAGTTGTAGTATCTCCTAAAAAAAGTAAGTCTACTGGTTCTTCAAAGAAAAAAACTGTTTCTACTAAAAAAGATAGTAAAACTGAAAAGGTAAAAAAAATAACTACTGAGAAAAAGACTACAGCTGTTGCTAAAAGTACTGAAAAATCAGATAAGCCAAAAGTTTCTAGGACTAGAACAAAAAAAGATTCTGACTCCTCTAATACAGATATTGTAAAGGCAACTACTACAAAGACTCGAAAGACTAAATCTGATAAAATAGTAGATGATACAGTAGTAACACCTACCTTAAAAAAGGTTACTAAAAGTAAAAAGAAATCTAATACTGATAGTAATATTGATAACACATTGTTATCTAGCAAAAAGAAAGCAACTAGATCTAAGAAAGATGAACAATTAGATAATTTTGAGGATTCTGACAATTCTAATAATTCTAATAAAAAAGGAACAAAATCTACTAAGTCATCAAAATCAACTACACCTTCTAGAACAAAAGCTAAAACTTCAAAGGTTAAATCTGATTCACCTGCTGTTTCAAGGACTAAATCTAGTTCAAGTACTGTTTCAAAAACTAAAAAGACAAAATCTGCCACTTCAGCTAAATCTAAAAAATCTAAAACTAACTCAGCTGAAATAGAAATTTTGGAATATTATGATTTGCCATACAAATATGGTAACACTCTTGTAAAACTTTTGGCTCAAACACCTAAAACATTATTTGTTTATTGGGAAATTTCAGATTTAGATATAGCAAATTACAAAGAAAAATATGGAGATAATTTCTTTTTCATAACTAAACCGATTTTAATAGTTCACAATCTTACACTTGATGAAACTTATGAAGTTGAAATTAATGATTTTGCAAATTGTTGGTATTTAAATATTGAAAATGCTGATTGCAAATATGATATTGAATTAGCTCGTAAATTTATTCAAAGCCCTATCACTAAAGCTGCTAAGAAAAATGAGTATTTATTTATTAGTAAATCAAATGATTTAACTGCACCAAATGATCACATTTTACTTGAAAAACTTGTAAATTTTGTTACTTTTAGAGATGTTTCTACTGGTGAACATATAAAGAAAAATATTAAGTCTTTTAAATTTTTAAATGATTTATATGAATTTTATAAAAATATGTATAAAGATGAAATTTTAAATAATCCTTCTTCTAATTTTAGTATATAAAATCTTTAGTATACTATTGAAAACATAAAAATTTATAACATATAAATTTTTAACATATAATTTTAAAATATATAATTCTACTAACGCTCAAATACCTAATATTTATTCTAATGATAGTAATATAATAAAATCTAAAGATACAATGAATTATACATTACAATATAATATTAAAAATAGAGAATTATATGAAATATTATTTTATTCAGGTATTGTAGAAAATAATATAAAGTTTACTGTTACTAATAATGATATAAACTAAAGAAAACGACTAAATAATGTCGTTTTCTTTATTCATTGATTCATTAGTTTCTATTTCTTTTTTTATTCTATTAATAATATAATCCTTTTCATTAGGATATTTTGTATAAAAAGTAATAAGTTTAATTTTTGCTGAATTACATATTTTTTTAACCTTTAAATCTCTATCTTTTCTCTTTCTTTGATTATGTGTATTATCATTTAATTCAATTAATAAAAGAAGTTTACTATAATCTTTAGAAAAAATAGCGAAATCAATTATTCTATATAATTCACTACGATATTTTTGTTTTGATTTTTTATCTACAACACTAGATAAAACTAGTTGAGGTACAATGTTATACTCTGTTTCTAAGTCTTTCATTCTATTATAAAACATAATTTCATAATCACTCATAATTGGTTTTTTTTCATATTTTATATCAGTAGTAGCTTTTTCTATATCTTCATCATCTTTAATACCAAAAAGCCATAAAATAAAATCTATAATTCTTTTTAACATAATAAAATACTCCTATTTCTTAATTTATAAATATATTTTACACCAATTATTAAATAATAGAAAATATTTAAAAAAAGATTTATTATTATACTATATTTTATTGTTTACACATTA
>USQY01000034.1 GCA_900557045.1 uncultured Clostridium sp. | reverse complement strand
CTCCCCCAAGAGTTCACATCGACGGGGAGGTTTGGCACCTCGATGTCGGCTCATCGCATCCTGGAGCGGAAGTACGTTCCAAGGGTTGGGCTGTTCGCCCATTAAAGCGGTACGCGAGCTGGGTTCAGAACGTCGTGAGACAGTTCGGTCCTTATCTGTCGCAGGCGGAAGATATTTGAAGGGAGCTGTCCTTAGTACGAGAGGACCAGGATGGACATACCGATGGTGTATCAGTTGTCACACCAGTGGCACGGCTGAGTAGCTAAGTATGGAAGGGATAAACGCTGAAAGCATCTAAGTGTGAAGCCCACCCTAAGATAAGATATCTCATACCGTAAGGTAGTAAGAATCCACGTAGACTATGTGGTTGATAGGTTGGAGCTGTAAGTGCAGTAATGTATTAAGGTGACCAATACTAATAATTCGAGGGCTTAACCACGAATATTATAAAAGAATAAAACTAAAAGAAGGTAACTAGAATACCTTATTTATCTATATATTTTTGAGTGTGCTTGAATAAAATTTAAATTTTTGGAAAAAATCATAAAAAAGTATTTACAAAATATTTTTAATATGATATATTATTCAAAGAGTTAAGTTTTGAAAGTATACAAAACTTTTCTGGTGATTATTACATGGAGGTAATACCTGTTCCCATTCCGAACACAGAAGTCAAGCTCCAATGTGCCGACGATATTTGCGGGTTACCCTGCTGAGAAAATAGGTTGTTGCCAGATTTTTTTATTTTTATTATATTAGTATAAATAAGATATAGATTAGGGATATGGTTATGTTTTTAATCTATGTTTTATTTTTTTGTTGTAAGCTTTTTGTATGCTTTTCTTTTGGGGTAGCACCGAGAGAAGAAATTTTTTACTTTTGAAAAAACTAATTCCTTCAAACGCGGTGGAATGCGTACTGCGTTTGAGAGATTTGTTACGATAATGACTGTGGTTAAATGTTTGGGGGCTTAGGTCGGAATTAGTTTTTTCAAAAGTAAAAATTTCTTTCTCCGAGGGAGGGGAGAAGATGGATTTTAGAATGGTTTTTGAGGTTATGGAATAGGATTTTTTGTAAGGTGGCGGAGAGTTTTTGTGCGTAATAGATGGAAATTTTTTTGCAAAAGAAATGAAATTATAGTATAATTTATCTAGATAACTAGTAATTTTTTATTATGATTGAAGGAGGTGTTAAAAATAAATAATTGGTGGTTCTGGTTTATTATAATTTTTTGTTGTATAATAATACCAAGAAGAAATAAATTGTATTTAGAAATAATAAAAAGAAAAAAGAAAGGTAGGAAAAGAAAAATGCCACAAGAATTAATGAAGGAATTTATAGGAAAAGTATGCACAATCATATTATTTAATGATACTTTTGGAGTACTAGGAAAAATAGTTGCAGTAGAAGAAAATTGGGTAAAAGTTGAAGAAAAAAACAAAGTTCGTTTGATTAATGGAGATATGATAAGAGATATATCAATAGCACCAGAAAAATATCAAAAGTAACATAAAATTACAATTTCTGCTAAAGAAAGAGAAGAAATCTTATTGCAATATTTCTTCTCTTTTTATATAATATTTTAAGATTATTAAAAATCATATCATATATTAATAATCTAAAATTCATAAAAAATAATTTATGAAATAAGATTAAATAAAACAGAAGATGAAAACATATATTATAAATTATTAGATAAACAATAAGGAGGTTATATTATGTCAAAAACAATGTGGAAACCAGGAACTTTTGTATATCCAATACCAGCTGTAATGGTATCATGTGGGAATTTTGAAAATTCGAATATTATTACTGTAGCATGGACAGGAATTTTAAACACAAATCCGGCTATGGTATATATTTCTGTTAGACCTGAAAGATATTCATATAATTTAATAAAAGAAAGTGGAGAATTTGTTATTAACTTGACAACTGAAAGTCTTGCATATGCAACAGATTGGTGTGGCGTAAAATCAGGTGCAAATGTTGATAAATTTAAAGAAATGAAATTAACAAAACAGAAAGCCAATTTTGTTAAATGTCCTATGATTGAAGAAAGTCCAGTTTCTGTAGAATGTAAGGTAAAAGAGATCAGAGAACTTGGAAGTCATCATATGTTTGTTGCTGAAGTATTGGCTATTAATGCTGATGATAAATATATTGATGAAAAGGGTGCTTTTGATATATCTAAGTGCAATTTGATTGCTTATGCAAATGGAGGATATTATTCTTTAGATAGAAAGATTGGTAAGTTTGGATACTCTGTTCAAAAAAGAAAAAGTAAATTTTAAACATAGGATGAGAAGTGACAAATGTAAAAAGGAAAAAATCTTAAAAAATGCTATATTTTGGTTGACATATCATAAGAAAAGTGATAGAATAGTAAAGCGTATAATAAGTGAAATATATGTTTCAAACATAAATCTAATAAACAATGGCTGGAGGTGTATTAAATGGCAGCAAAAGGAGCTAGAGAATCAATCATATTAGCATGTTCTGATTGTAAAAGAAGAACTTATACAACAAGCAAGAACAAAAAAAATAATACTGAAAGATTAGAAATAACTAAATATTGTAAATTCTGCGGAAAACGTACTACACATAAAGAAACAAAATAATCTTTAGGGAGGAATTTGAAATGGCTAAAGAAAAAGAAAATAAAGTTAAAAATGATAAAAAACACTTTATGAAGGATTTTAAGGCAGAACTTAAAAAGGTTGTATGGCCTACATCAAAACAATTGATTAATAATGTAACTGCGGTTATTGCTATAGTTCTAATAACTGCTGCAATAGTATTTGTATTAGATCTTATATTTATGGGGATGAACGAATATGGTGTTAATAAATTAAAAACACATATTCAATCAAAAGAACAATCTCAATCTCAAGATGTAAATAATACTGTAAATAATGAGCAAACAGATTCAAATAATGAAAATGCTAGTTCAAATGAAAATAGTCAAGAGGCCAATAATCAAAATACAGAAAACAACAATACAGCCGAATAATGTTTTTTTGAACTATTAAATTGAAGGAGGCCAAAATTATGTCTCAAGATAACAAAGAATTAACTCCAAAGTGGTATGTTGTACATACATATTCTGGTTATGAGAACAAAGTAAAAACAGACTTGGAAAAAACAGTAAAAAATAGAGAATTAGAAGATTACTTTTTTGAAATAATAGTTCCTATGGAAGAACAAATAGAAATTAAAGATGGAAAAAAGAAAACTAATTTAAAGAAGGTTTTCCCTGGTTATGTTTTAATAAAAATGATTGTAACAGAAGCAACTTGGTATATAGTTAGAAATACAAGAGGCGTTACAGGTTTTGTTGGTTCAGGAACTGATCCTATTCCACTAACTGATGAAGAAATTAGAAGTATGGGATTTGAAAAAGTTGAAGTTAATGTTGATTATAATATTAATGATTCTATAAGAGTTATAGATGGACCTTTAAAAGATTTTATTGGAACAGTGCAAGAAATAAATAAGGAAAAACATAAAGTTAAAGTATTAGTTTCTATGTTTGGAAGAGAAACTCCAGTAGAATTAGAATTTTCACAGGTACAAAAAGTATAAATTATATATTTTATTGTACACATTAAAAGTTAATAATTTAAATTATATAAATTATTTTGTCAATATATAAACTAAAAGGAGGTGCAATTAGAAATGGCAGAAAAAGAAATTAGCAATATAATAAAATTGCAAATACCTGCAGGTAAAGCTACACCAGCTCCACCAGTAGGTCCAGCTTTAGGTTCAAGTGGTGTTAATATTATGCAATTCGTTAAAGAATTTAATGATAGAACAGCAAATCAACCTGGAATGATAATCCCAGTTGTTATTACTGTATATAAAGATAAATCTTTTGAATTCATAACAAAAGTTCCACCAGTAGCTGTTTTAATCAAAAAAGCTGCTAAAGTTGAAAAAGGTTCAGGCAAACCTAATAAAGATAAAGTTGCTACATTAACAAAAGCACAAGTTAAGGAAATTGCTGAACAAAAAATGCCAGACTTAAATGCTGCATCATTAGAAGCTGCAATGAGTATGGTAGCTGGAACAGCCCGTTCTATGGGTGTAATTGTTTCAGAATAATTGATACCAAAAGTATTAAAATTATTATAATTGGGAGAGTTAATAGCTCGTTAGAACCAAAGGAGGTAAAAATGAAAAAAGGTAAAAGATATCTTGCAGGTGAACAACTTGTGGATAAATCAAAAGCTTACAATGTAAAAGAAGCTTTAGAATTAATTGAAAAAATGCCTAAGGCAAAATTTGACGAGACAGTTGAATTACATGTTAAATTAGGTGTTGATTCTAAACATGCTGACCAACAAGTTAGAGGTACAACGGTACTTCCAAATGGTACAGGTAAAACATTAAAAGTATTAGTTTTTGCTAAAGGACCAAAAGCTGATGAAGCTGTAAAAGCTGGAGCAGATTTTGTAGGAGCAGAAGAATTAATACCAAAAATTGAAAAAGAAAACTGGTTTGATTATGATGTAATCGTTGCTACTCCAGATATGATGGGTGTAGTTGGTAGATTAGGTAAAGTATTAGGACCAAAAGGTTTAATGCCTAACCCAAAATCAGGAACAGTAACTATGGATGTTACAAAAGCTATTAATGAAATAAAATCAGGTAAAGTAGAATATAGATTAGATAAAACTAACATTATTCACTTAGGATTTGGTAAAGTTTCATTTGGTACAGAAAAATTGTTAGAAAACTATGATGCAATTATAAATGCAATCATAAAAGCAAAACCAGCAGCAGCTAAAGGACAATACATAAAGAGTGTTGCTATATCTACAACAATGGGACCAAGCATGTATATTGACCAAAAATAATTTATAAATTTATATAGCCAAAGAAAGTAGGCATAAAGGTAAGCCCTACCGAGGCACACATATTGATCGGATTTATCCAATCTATGTATGCCGTTGGCATATATAGATTGGATTTTATTTATTGCATAAAAATTGTAGGAGGTGAATTATTAAAATGGCAAGTGAAACTATTTTAAAACAAAAAGAAACAGAAGTTAAGGCATTAGCTGAAAAATTTAAAGAAGCTAAAGTTATATTATTAACAGATTATAGAGGAATTAATGTATCTGATGATACAATGTTAAGAAATGATATAAGAAAAGCAAATGCTGAATATAAAATTATAAAAAATAATATTATAAGAAGAGCATTAGATTTAAATGGTGAAAGTGAATTAGATTCTTTATTAGAAGGACCTACAGCAGTAGTTATAGGAAATGAAGATTATTTAGAACCAGCTAAAGTTATTTATAACTTTACAAAGAAAAATGAGTTCTATAAAATCAAAGGTGGAGTAATTGAAGGTAAAGTTATGACAGCAGAGGAAATAATTACTTTGGCAAAATTACCATCAAGAGAAACATTATTATCTATGCTTGCAGGAAGCTTACTTGGAACTATTTCAAAATTTGCTGTTGCTCTTGATCAAGTTAGATTACAAAAAGAAGCACAAGCTTAATTTGAGTTATAATGAAATATCAAAAGTCTCGCGAACTTAAAACGCTGTAAAAAATTCGAGTTGCGAACGTATATCGCAGGATGTTAAATTAAAAATTAATGTATAATATTAATATATATTAAATGGCATATGCCATAAATAAAAATTAGGAGGATATAAAAATGAATAAAGAAGAAATGATTGAAGAAATCAAAAAAATGACAGTTGTTGAATTAGCTGATTTAGTAAAAGCTATAGAAGAAGAATTTGGAGTATCTGCAGTTGCTGCAGCTGCACCAGCAGCAGGAGCAGCAGGAGCTGCAGCTGCTGAAGAAAAAACATCTTTTGATGTTGTATTAAAAGAAGCAGGAGCTAACAAAATCCAAGTTATCAAAGTTGTTAGAGATGCTACAGGATTAGGATTAAAAGAAGCTAAAGAATTAGTTGATGGAGCTCCAAAAACAGTTAAAGAAGGAGTTAACAAAGACGAAGCTGAAGAATTAAAAGCTAAATTTACAGAAGTTGGAGCTGTTGTTGAATTACAATAATTTCAATTAATAAAAAATTGCCAGAGAGAGCATGTTTCTCTTTGGTAATTTTTTATTATTTTGAATATTTTAAAAAATTGTAATATTTTTTTAATGTATATAGTAGTATTTTATAGAATAAGTATTCTGACTTATCTAAGAAATCTAAGGAAATAAAAGCAACAAAAATAAATTTGACAATATTAAAAATAGGGTATAGAATAGAATGGTAATTAATGAATGGAGGAAATTATGAAAATTTTATTAGATGCTATGGGTGGAGATAATGCACCAGATGCTACTATTAAGGGAGCTGTAAGAGCTATAAATCAGATTGAAGCTGAAATTATTTTAATTGGTAATACAGAAATTATAAATGGGAAAGTAAAAGAACTATATGGTAAAAATAGTATTTCTGAAATTTCTGATAGATTAAGCATTAAACATACTACAGAAAGTATTGAAATGAACGATATACCAACTCAAGCCATCAAGCGTAAAAAAGATTCTTCAATGGTTGTAGGATTTAATATGTTAAAAAATGGTGAAGGTGATGTTTTTGTTTCAGCTGGTAATTCTGGTGCCTTATTAACAGGTGCTACTTTACTAGTTGGAAGAATAAAAGGTATAGACAGACCTGCACTAGCTGGAATTTTGCCTGCATATAAAAGTAGATTGATGTTAATAGATTCTGGTTCTAATACAAATTGTAAACCTAATAACTTGTTACAATTTGCTCAAATGTCTACTATATATTTGAAAAATACCTTTGGAATTGAAAAACCTAGAATTGGTTTATTAAATATTGGAACTGAAGAAAATAAAGGTAATGAATTAACAAAAGAAACATATAAATTATTAAAGGAAAAATCAGAAGAATTGAATATTAATTTTATAGGAAATATAGAGGGAAGAGATGCCTTCTCTGGTGAGGTTGATGCAATAGTAACAGATGGTTTTACTGGAAATGTTTTCTTAAAAGCGGTAGAAGGGCTTGGAAAATTTGTTAAAAGAACATTGTCTGAAAGTTTAAAGAAAAATGCATTATCTACAATTGCAGCTTTACCAGCATTGCCAGGAATAAAAAGATTTGCTAAAACAGTAGATTATAAAGAATATGGTGGGGCATTATTTTTAGGTGTAAAAAAACCAGTTGTAAAGGCGCATGGAAGTAGTGATGAAAAATTATTCGAATTTACAATTAAACAAGCAGAACAATTTGTAAAAAATAGAGCTGTTGAAATGATGATTGAAGAATTTCAAAAAACTAATTTAAAAAATAATATAGAAAACAATATAGAAAATGATTCAAACAATATTACAATTATAAATGCTGAATAATAAGCAAATTAAAAAGATTAGGATTTAATATTATATATTATGACCATATATTCAAAAATAAGTCTTAGAGTTGAGCAAGTTTGCAGGTTTTATAAAAAAATGTATAAAAAAACTTGACTTTTAATAAAACATATATTATTGTAAAGGAAACGAAGTAAAACTTGGAGGGGGGTGAACTTTAGTATGAGTTCAGAGGAAGTTTTTGAAAAAGTAAAAAGTATTATTGTTGAGCAATTAGGTGCTACAGAAAGTTCAGTAACTATGGAAGCATCATTTATAGATGATTTAGGTGCAGATTCTTTAGATATAGTTGAATTAATAATGGCTTTAGAAGAAGAATTTGATACAGAAATACCAGATGAAGACGCTGAAAAAGTTGTAACAGTTGGTGATGTAGTTGAATACATAAAAGATCATATTGCTTAATTAACTAATGAAAAAATGAAAGGGGGTACTCCTTTCTTTTTTATTAGCATATTACTGGACAAGTGTAAAAGATATAAAACTGTATAGGCAGAATAAAAGACGTATAGTTAAAAATATTTATAATCAAATATTGTTTTTATATTTAATAAGGAGGAATAATGGATTTAAGAATTTTAGAAAAAAACATAAATTACAAATTTAAAAATATAGAATTGTTAAAAAAAGCACTAACACATACTTCATATGCAAATGAATATCATATTGAAAGTAATGAAAAACTAGAGTTCCTTGGAGACAGCATTTTGGAATTTTTATCTAGCAAATATATATATAATAAATACAGCTTTTTAAAAGAGGGAGAGATGACTAAAGTTAGAGCTGATGTTGTGTGTGAAAAAAGTTTATATAAAGTTGCACTTAAGCATAATTTTAGTGATTTCTTATATTTAGGAAAGAGTCAATTAATGACAAAAGAAAGTGCACGACCAGCGATTTTAGCAGATAGTGTTGAGGCTGTTATTGCAGCAATTTATTTTGATTCTGGATTAGAAGAGGCTGAGAAATTTATTATTGAAAATTTAAAAGAAGAAATAATGATTGCTAGCCAAAATGTAGGGCTGAAAGATTATAAAACTGTTTTACAAGAAAAATTACAAATACACGGAGAAGTTGATATAAAGTATATAATAATTGAAGAAAAAGGACCAGATCATGATAAAACTTTTATAGCACAAGTAAGTTGTAATGGCAAGAAATTAGCAATAGGAGAAGGAAAAAATAAAAAAACTGCTGAAATGAATGCTGCACATAAGGCATTACAAATGATGTAAATATAAAATTAAAGATAAGTTATTTAGATTTATATTTAAAAATATAGAATTTATTGCATTTAATAAAAATTATTAAAGGGAGGGAATTTAGTTTTTGTGAAAAAGGAATATATTATACCAATTTTTGTACCTCATTTAGGTTGCCCAAATGACTGTACATTTTGTAACCAAAAAAAGATAAGTGGACAAAAGAAGAACATTACTCAAAATGATGTTCGACAAATAATTGAATATTATTTGGATAGTTTTAAAGATGTTGACAAAAAAGTGCAAGTTGCTTTTTTTGGAGGTAGCTTTACAGGTATACCAGTGGAAACTCAAAAACAGCTTTTATCAGCAGCATATAAATATATTGAAGAAGGAAAAGTAGATAGTATTAGAATATCTACAAGACCTGATTATATTAATAAATCAATATTAAAATTGTTAAAAAAGTATAAAGTTGAAACTATAGAATTGGGCGTACAATCAACAAATAATTATGTTCTTAGTAAGTGCAGAAGAGGTCATGATTTTTGCGATGTAAAAAAAGCATCTAAGTTAATTAGAAAAAACAAGTTTGTATTAGGACATCAAATGATGGTTGGATTACCATATAGCACAAAAGATGATGAGATAAAAACGGCTAAAGATTTAATAAAATTACATCCCAAAATTATAAGAATATATCCAGTGCTAGTTATAAAAGGTACTCAATTGGAAAATGATTTTATGGATGGTGAATATATTCCAAATACTTTAGAACAGGCTGTAGAAACATGTGCAAGTTTATTAAAGATGTTTAGAAGTAAAAAAATAGATGTTATAAGAGTTGGTTTACAAAATACTAATGAAATTTGTGATCCAAAAAGTGAAGGTAGTCAAGTAATTGCTGGACCATATCATCCGGCATTTAGACAACTTGTTGAAAGTAGAATTTATTATGATGAAATTTCTGAAAAAATTAAAAAATTAAATAATAAAGTAAAAAATATAAAAGTGTTGGTAAATAATAAACATGTAAATAGTTTTGTAGGACATAAAAGGGAAAATATTAATAGGATTAAAGAAATATATAATGTTAATATGGAGATTGTTCAAGATAGTAATATAAAGGATTATAAAATTATTGAAGCTAATTGAAATATTTTGAAAATATCCTAAAATAATAATATTTACAAATGTATATGAATATTGTAAATAGAGTATTAAATCACCTGTATTTGTAAATAATACTAATATAGGTGGTTGTATGTTGTTCATGAAAGATAAAATGAGTTTGAAAAAAAATATAGTTAGTATAATATTTCTTATACTTGGAACAGTACTAATGGCGTGTTCAACTTCTCTTTTTTTATTACCAAATCAATTGTCTACAGGTGGCTTTTCAGGAATTGGAACAATAGCATACTATTTTTTTAATGTGCCTGTAGGGACTGCAATGTTTATATTAAATGTACCATTATTTTGTATAGCTTTTTTTAGAATAGGAAAGAAATTTTTATATAACTCCATTATAGGAACAATTTTATTTTCGGTTTTTATTGATATTTTAGAAAACTTTACTCCAGTTACAAATGATAGATTTTTAGCATGCATTTATGGTGGAATTTTAACAGGTATAGGAACATCATTAGTTTTAAAAGCAAATGGATCAACAGGTGGAAGTGATTTACTTTCTTATGTTGTACGTTCATATAATGATAAATTCAGAACAGGTGACTTAATTATATTTGTTGATAGTGTAATTATTTTTTTAAATATACTATTTTTCAAAGAAATAGAGATTGGATTATATTCTGCAATTGCAATATATTTGATGGGTAAAATGATTGATATTGTTTTCGAAGGAGTTAATTTTACTAAAGTAATGTTTATTATTACAGACAAGTACGATGAAATTGCTAAAATTATTGGAGATACTGTGAAAAGGGGAAGTACAGGTATTTATGCCAAAGGAATGCATACGAATAATGATAAGATTATGCTTTTTTGTGTAGGTTCTAGAAGTGAGGTTATTCGTATAAAAAAAATAGCAACTACTGTAGATCCTAAATCCTTTATTGTTATTTCAAATGCTAGAGAAACATGGGGAAAAGGATTTGAAAAAGAATAAGGAAATTTAATGATTATAATATATTTTGTTAGGCGGTTAATTTTAGAAAAGTGAATTACATCTATAGAATATGTAAACCCAAAAAGAATTTGCAATTGCAAATTCTTTTTGGGTTTATGCTAGTTGACTTTAGGGTTTCATTTTTGGATTTTTCAATACGATTCTGAATGAAACATTTGGGTAACCATATTGGTTATCTGGTATTCTAAAGCTATATGACATTGGACAAAAGCAACCATGTGTATTATAAGCTCCACCGCGAACTATGTGTGAAGTGGTAGTCCAACACCAATGATTGCCAGCAAGACAGTCTAAGTTGTAAACCATACAAAGTGGTTTTGAACCTGTAATAATACCTTTGGTTTCTATTCCAATAGTGTACACTCCGATTTTAGTACTATCTGAGTATACTAATGTTTTTCCAATTATGCTTGAAATGAATTCACACATAATGTCCCAACTATCATTATCGACTAAATCAGAGTAATAATTAGGGTTAAAGCTTTTGGCAATTTGTCGTGCATCTTTTTGTAAAATATGTGTTTTAGGACGTACCATTGGAATGGATCGTGCTTCATTTTCTGGAGACAAAGAAATCTCATATCTCGAGATATATTGATCCAAAATAGGACAATAAGTAAATTCATTCTTTTTGGAATCTCTTATAACATATCCAGACTCTAAATCACCTGTGTAATAGGTAAAACCATCAGGAATCCAAGGCGGTTGCTGAGTAGACCCTTCCTGAAAAATGACATTATTTAATAGACGGGTACAGTTTATGAGGTCTTGTTGTTTAAGTCCATTTTTCAGAAGAATTTCTTTTAATTTTGAATTGTAGTTAAATTCTTCAAATGATGGAATGCCATTCTTAAGTAAAATACGATATGTGGTTTTATTTTGTACTTGTGCAATGACATGAATTGGGTTTTCTGCAATAATTTCTAATAAGTCATTTATTATATTTTTGATGTTCCGTCTTGCGACATAAGGCAAAAGAATTTCTTCTATTGAATGTGTGTGGAAATTTGTAGAAATTTCTTTAAAAATGATTTTATTGCTTTCAATTTTTGACATAGGTTACCTCCTACATATTTTGTCATAGGACTTTTATATTTCTGCATTTAACAGATGAATGTATTATAACATTATTTACATAATTAGTCAAATGCAATATTAAAATTATGTTTGATTTATATAATAAAAAAACAAAAAAAGCTTGATTTATATGTAGAAGTTTGATATAATAGTAAACGTTAAAACACACATAAGGCTAGTTTGATAAGGTGTGCTTATAAAAATTTTTTAATTATAAGTCTTTGAAAAACGTTTGAAACTTTATGGAGGTATAAACAAAAAGGGAGGAAATGAAAATGGCAGTAGTTGCAATGAAACAATTACTAGAAGCAGGTGTTCATTTTGGACATCAAACAAGAAGATGGGATCCTAAAATGGCTGAATACATATTCCAAGCTAGAAATGGTATCCATATAATAGATCTTCAAAAAACATCAAAAAAATTAGATGAAGCGTACGCATTCATGAAAGAACAAGCTGAAGCAGGTAAAACAGTTCTTTTTGTAGGAACTAAAAAACAAGCTCAAGATTGTATGAAAGAAGCTGCTGAAAAAAGCGGTATGTACTATGTAAATCAAAGATGGTTAGGTGGAATGTTAACTAACTTTGAAACAATTCAAAAAAGAGTACAAAGATTAAATGAATTAGAAACAATGGAACAAGATGGTACATTTGATGTATTACCTAAAAAAGAAGTTATCTTATTAAAGAAAGAAATGGAAAAATTACAAAAAAATCTTGGTGGAATTAAAGAAATGAAAGAAATCCCAGGAGTATTATTTGTAGTTGATCCTAAAAAAGAAAGAATAGCTATATTAGAAGCTAGAAAATTAAATATACCAGTAGTAGGTTTAATTGATACAAACTGTAATCCAGAAGATGTAGATTATGCTATACCAGGTAATGATGATGCTATTCGTGCTGTTAAATTAATAGCAGATGTTATGGCTAATGCAATTGTTGAAGGTAGACAAGGTGAATCTATGGATGTTCAAACAGAAGAAGTTGCTGAAGAAATGGTAGCTGAAGCTGAAGAACCAACAAGTATGGAAGAAGTTGTTGAAGCAACTGAAGAATAATAAGAATTAAAAATAAATTTGAAAGAGTGGGGCTTTCTTGCTCTACTCTTTCTCTTATATTATAAAAATATAAAGGAGGAATTAGAATGGTTACAGCAAGCCAAGTAAAAGAATTAAGAGAAAAAACAGGTGCAGGTATGATGGACTGCAAAAAAGTTCTAACAGAAACAGATGGAGATATGGAAAAGGCAATTGAATTATTACGTGAGAGAGGAATTGCTAAAGCTGCTAAAAAATCAAGCAGAGTTGCAGCAGAAGGTTTAGTAGCTGCTTATGTTTCAGATGATAAAAAAGTTGGAGCAGTTGTTGAAGTAAATGCAGAAACAGATTTTGTTTCTAAGAATGATGAATTTAAAACATTTGTTAATGATGTTGCAAGACAAATAGTAGAAAAAAATCCAGCAAATGTAGAAGAATTATTAGCTCAACCTTCAATTGCAGAATCTGGTAAAACTGTACAAGAAGTTTTAACAAATAAAATTGCTACAATAGGTGAGAACATGACAATTAGAAGATTTGCAAGATTTGAATCAACAGGAATAGTTGCAAGTTATATCCATGGAGAAGGAAAAATAGGTGTTTTAGTTGATATGGAAAATGCTACACCAGAGCTTGCTAAAGATATTTGTATGCAAATAGCAGCTGCAAAACCAGAATTCTTAAATAGAGAAGCTGTTACAGCTGAGAGAGTAGCAAAAGAAATGGAAATTTTAAAAGCTCAAGCTATGAATGAAGGAAAACCAGCTGAAATAGCTGAAAAAATGGTTCAAGGTAGAATTAATAAATTCTATGGAGAAATATGTTTATTAGAGCAACCTTTTGTTAAAGATCCTGATATAAAAATAAATAAATTATTAGAATCTAAAGGTGCTAAAATAAATAATTTTGCAAGATTAGAGAAAGGTGAAGGAATAGAAAAAGTAGAAGAAAACTTTGCTGAAGAAGTTGCAAAACAAATTAAAGGGTAATTAGCAATTTTATATTTATCTATTTAAATGTAAAAAATAACTTTAATTTATTTTAATAATATGTAATAATAGTTATAGTAAAAGATTAAATATTTTGATATTTAATCTTTTATAGTATTGAAAAGTATATGTAAAAAGCATTAAAGAAAGGAGAAATTCGTATAATGATACATTTGAATTATACGAAGATATATAAATGAACACAAAAATTGAAGGAAGAACAATATGGTTATTGGGAATAGTAACATTATCAATGATGTTTGATCAAATTATAAAATTAATTGTTACAATATATGCTTCTAAAATGCCGATTGTAATAATAAAAAATGTTTTAAGGCTTAATTATTGCCAAAATAGAGGTGGGGCTTTTAGTATTGGAGAAGGCAATGTTCAACTTATTATAGTATTAAATATTATAATAATAGGTGCATTAATAATATTTTATAAAAAGAATAAAGAAAGTTTAACTAAATTAGCAATAACTTTTTTGGGTATGGTTATTGCTGGTGGTGTAAGTAATTTGAAAGATAGAATTTTAAATGGATATGTTATAGATTTTATTGATATAAATGAAGTTTTTAATTTTGCAGTGTTTAATATTGCTGATATTTTTATAGTAGTTGGAATATGTGGTTTAGGAATTTTGTTTTTATTTAATAAATTAACTATCAATAATTATAATCGAATTTAAAATAGTATAAAGGAATGAAGAAATCATGGGAAAATTTATTGTTGAAATTGAACAAGTAGGAAAAAGATTGGATTTATTTGTTATATCAGTTATTAAAGATTTATCTAGAATGAATGCCAAAAGGCTGATAGAAGATGGAAATGTCAAAGTAAATTCAAAAAATTCTAAAGTTTCGTATAAAGTACAAAATGGAGATATAATAGAAATTCATATTCCAGAAGCAAAACAATTGGATTTAAAGGCACAAGAGATTCCTATTGAAGTGGCATATGAAGATTCAGATATTATTGTTGTAAATAAACCTAAGGGATTAGTTGTTCATCCTGCAAATGGTAATTGGGATGGGACATTAGTTAATGCTGTTATGGCAATTTGTAAAGATAGTTTATCTGGTATTGGTGGAGAAGTCAGACCAGGCATAGTACATAGATTAGATAAAGATACCTCTGGACTTTTAATTATTGCTAAAAATGATAAAGCACATATAAATATGAGTAATGAGATTAAAAATAGAGAAGTAAAAAAAGTATATATTGCATTAGTAAGAGGTATAGTTGCTGAAAATGAAGCTACTATTAATATGCCAATAGGTAGAAGTAATAAAGACAGAAAAAAAATGGCTGTTGTAAAAAACGGAAAAGAAGCTATTACACATTTTAAAGTTATTAAAAGATTTGATAAATATACATTGCTAGAGGTAAAAATAGATACAGGACGAACACATCAAATAAGAGTACATTTAAGTGAAATTGGATATCCAGTAGTTGGTGATGAGATATATTCAAATGGTAAAAACGAATTTGGTGTTCATGGGCAATTATTACATGCAAAAAGTTTAGATTTTAAGCATCCGATTACAGGAAAGGACATGCATTTAGAAGCGGAATTACCTGTAGAATTCAAAAATGTTCTAAAAAAATTAGAAGAAGAGAGATGATGTACATGGAAGAGGTAAGAATACAAAAGTATTTAGCTAATTGTGGGGTTTGCTCTAGAAGAAGTGCAGAAAAATTAATACTAGATGGAAAGGTAAGTGTTAATGGTAAAATTGTAACAGAATTGGGTACAAAAGTTAATGCTGATGTTGATAAAATTATATGTGAAGGTAAAGAAGTAAAAAAGCAGGATTCACATGTGTATATTTTGTTAAATAAACCTATAGGATATGTTACTACTGTTAAAGAACAATTCGGAAGACCAACAGTTATGGATTTAATAAAAGAAGTTAAATATAGTGTTGTACCTGTAGGAAGGTTAGATATGTATACATCAGGTGCTATCATTTTGACCAATGATGGTGATTTTGTTTATAGAGTTACACATCCTAAAAATGAAGTTGAAAAAACATATAATGCTACAGTTAGAGGTATTATTAGTAATGATGATATTAATAAACTCCAAAAAGGTGTGAAAATAGATGATTATATTTCAGGAAAGGCGAAAGTTAAAATATTAAAAATAGATGAACAAAAAAATATTTCTAGAATTCAAATAACAATACATGAAGGTAAAAATAGAGAAGTAAGAAAGATGTGTTCTGCTATTGGGAAAAATGTAATAGCATTGCATAGAAGTAAAATTGGAAATATTGATGTAAAGGATTTAAAAATAGGGGAATGGAGATATTTAAGTTTGGATGAATTAAAAAATATATTGTAAAATTAAAATCATAGTGTAAAATTCCTAATATGAAGTTAAAATACATAGTGTAAATTTAAAAAAATTCAACATTCTAAAATAAAAAAATCCTACACTGTAAAATAAAAAAGTCTAAATTGTAAAATTTGAAAAATCTATTGTAAAAAAAATATATTAATTATATAATGTAGAAAACTTAAGAAAAAGGGGAATACAAATGGAATACCAAAGATTTATGCCAGAAGGGTGGAGTGTCAGTAATTATATCGTTACTAAAGAACAATTAACTAGTGCAATATCAACTGGAGAAATTTTGCAAGGAAAAGTTAATAAATGTGATTCAAATTATAATCTATATGTAGATTTAGGAAATAATATAACAGGAATAATACCAAGAGAAGAAGTGGAAGCTGTAAACGTAGATGAGACAGGCTTTCCAAAACCTAATATATGTATGAGCAAAGTAAATAGATTTGTTCAATTTAAGGTAAAAGATATAGACTCAAAAAATAATTTTATATTATCAAGAAAAGCAGTAGGAAAAGATGCTTTAAATTGGATAGCAAATGATTTAAAAGAAGGAATGGTTGTTAATGGTATAGTTAAAAGCATTCAACCATATGGAGTTTTTGTTGAAATAGGTGGAGGAATAGTAGGTCTATTACATATAGAAGATATTTCAATTGCAAGAATAAAAACTCCAGCAGAAAGATTGAAAATTGGACAAAAAATAAATGTTATGATAAAATGTATAGACAGAAAATTAGAAAGGGTAATTTTAACATATAAAGAATTATTAGGAACATGGGAGGACAATGTTAAAGACTTTGAAGAAGGTGAAACAGTTACAGGAATAGTAAGAGAAACAGAAAAGTCTAAGAATGGTATATTTATAGAGTTAAAGCCTAATTTAGTTGGTATGGCAGAATATAAAGAAGGAATTGAGTATGGACAAAATGTGGATGTCTATATTAAAAAAATAATTCCAGATAGAAAGAAAATTAAGTTACTTATAGTTTAGTAAAATTTTAAATAAAATTTTAGGAGGTTTTAAAAGTGGTAAATGATAATGAAATTAAGGCAACAGTATCACCTTTTGCTATTAGAGAAGGAGAAATAAAAGTATTTGATGGTAAAGATGGTTTTGTTTCAATGAATCAAATTGTACGTAAGATAGATTTAGGACACATAAGTGATATTCATTTTGAAATATTGGATTTAGTAAATGAATTTGAATTTATTACATCAAGGCAATTATTTCAATTACTTGAATGGAAAGGGATAGATGCAAAATCTCAGGATAAATTAAATAATAAATTAGAACAATTAGTAAAATCAAAAATATTAACTAGATATTACTTTAATTCAGATGATGGAAAAGGAATATATAGAATTTATTGCATGGAAAAAATGGGAAAATATTTATTAGCTTCAAGAGAAAAAGATTGCAAATGGCAACCTAGTGATAATGCTAAACCAGTTGCTATGATAAAGAAAAGATTAGCTGGAAATCAAACAATAATTGCTTATTTAAGAAAAGTAAAAGCTTTTGACAGTTATGTTGCTAAACCTGCTTTAACTGCGAAAGTAGCAGGGAAAACATTTAAAGCAACAGGTGGAAGTATATGTTTGAAAAAAGCTTCTAAATCTATTAATTTTGTATTTGAGGTTATAAGAAGAGAAACAGATTGGAAAAAGAAATTAGTTGATAAAATGAGATTATATAAAGATTTTTATGACAATTTTGTTCCTGGTGACTCTGGATTCAAAAATATACCACAATTAATTTTTATTTGTGAAGATGATAAACATATTGCAGAAACTTTTAAACAAATAGTTATGAATTCTTTAGAGATAGATAAAATAAAATTATATTTTACTACTGATTTACGTCAGAATGAAGAAAGCTTAGATAAGACATTAGTAGATTTTAAAATTGATGAAACAACTGGAAAATATAAGATGGAAAATGTACAGGTTAAATTGTTAGGAATGTAAGATTGAGTTTATCTTAAATTAAAGTGTGAGTACTAAAATAAGATATATTATTATATTAAAA
>USQY01000033.1 GCA_900557045.1 uncultured Clostridium sp. | reverse complement strand
TTAAAATCCTGCGGTTGAATAAACCGTGCCGGTTCGATTCCGGCCATCTGCACCAATTTGAAGAGCAGTTCTTAAACTTTAAGAACTGCTCTTTTTTGTGAGATTTCTTTTGTGCATCCAATCTATACAGCCAACAATTCACTCATTTCTCCTACATAAAACACATCCAACTTACTCATAGCCCTAGTAATAGTAACATATAACAATTTTATATCCAAACTACTATTTCCATAATTCTCCTTATTAGCATTTGCAATAATTACACAATCAAACTCAAGTCCTTTTGCCAAATATGATGGTACTATTGAAATACCAGCATTATATTCTGAATCCTTACCTTGAATTAATTTAACATCATTTCTTAATTTGGCAATTTCCTTATATATTTCCTTGCATTCTTTCATATCTTTTCCAATAATTGCAATTGATTTATAATTATTCTTCAAATATTCATCAACTCTTGAATTTACAGACATAATAAGTTCTTTCATATTATCCTGTTTTTGAATATTTATAGAATTTTTTCTATCTATAACAGGTTCACCCAAAACAATAAATTCTTTTTCGTACTTAGGCAATTTATTAATTACAGAATTAGCTACATCCATAATTTCCTTTGTAGTTCTATATGTTTTATGTAAAGTAGTGTATGTAACATTTGTATCATTAAATTCTACATCAATAAACCTTTTCCAGTTTTCTATTCCTCTATAATAATGAACTCCTTGCGCAATATCCCCTAAAATTGTCATTGAATTACTATTTAAAATAGTTTTCAAAACATCAAATTGGAATTCACCATAATCTTGTGCTTCATCTATTACAACATGCTTGATTTTACATTTTTCTTTAATTCCTGCAATTCTGTATTGCAAATACATTAATGGTGCTAAGTCTTCAAATGTAACTTCATTATTACTTAAATTTCGTAATGTTAATTTTTTTAAATATTTTATTATTTCATTTAATTCGTTATCTGCAAATTTATCTAATTTTTCATTTAATCTATTATCCTCAAATTGATTTGATTTTTCATTTAATCTATTATCCTCAAATTGACTTAAATTTTCATTTATATTAACCTCTTTGTTATTATCTAAAACAACTAGATAATTCTCTAAAAAATCTTTATAATAATCTATACATGTTTTATTATGTAATTGTTTTAAATAATTTTTTACAATCTTTTTATAGTCTTTTTCAATTAAATAAATTTTTTTCTCATATTCCTCATAAACCTTTATACGCTTCTCTCCTTGTAAATTTTCAACTGCTTTACTTCTTTCTAATTTTAACTCCTCTACAATTTTATCTGATTTTTTTCTAAATTCATATATCAAATTTTTCTCTATTTCATTAATTCTCATCGCAAAATTATACATGTTGTATGTGCTTGTGAACAATTCATTAATCTCTTTGTAATCCATTATTATATACCCATTAAAACAAAAATCTGCTTTTGGAATATAATTATTTTCAATATATCTTAAATATTTATCAATTATTTTCTTAAATCTAATTGATGATTTAAATTTTGATTCCTGTAAAATAACATCTATATTTTCTTTGTATTCTGAATCTATTTCATTATTTACAATCATTACAAGTTTTTCATTATTATCTGAAATTTTTAACTTTTTGCCAATAACATTATAGGCAAAATCCTCAAAAGTATATTGTTTTACATCATTTACTCCTAAATCTGGAAGTATATTGGAAATATAGTTTAGAAAAAATTTAGTTGGTGCTATAATCATAAATTCATCAGGTCTGAATTCTTTTTCATAATTATAGATTAAATATGCAATTCTATGTAATGCAATCGTAGTTTTTCCGACTACCTGCAACACCTTGAACTATTAATGGGGAATTTATTGGTGCTCTAATTATTTTGTTTTGCTCATCTTGAATTGTTGCTACTATATTTTTTAACCTATCATCTGCTTTTTCCTCTAAGGCATTTTGTAATAATTCGTCATTTCCTGTAACATTAATATCGACATATTTTTTTAATCTTCCTTTTTCAATAATATATTGCCTTTTTAAGAAAATTTCTCCTTCGATTTTTTCATTTAAAACATTGTAATTAGCCTTACCAATTTTACCTTCATAATATAAATTTGAAATTGGAGCCCTCCAGTCAACTACTATTGGCTCTAAGGTTTTACTATCTAAAACTGATAGTTTACCTATATAGAAAGTTTCTTTATTTTTATTATTTTCTTGAAAGTCCATTCTTGCAAAATATGGCGTGTTTTTTAATTTTTTCATATTGTCTAATTTGTTTACATACATCTGTAACACAAGCCCTTTTGCCAAATTTTCCATGTCATACTGCATAGTTTTTACTTAAAGTATTTTGAATATTTTCTTCTTCTTCAATAATCTTGTCTACCGTAATTTTTAGCTTTTTTTCCTCTTCTAAAAATGTTTCCTTATCCATATTTCTTCCTCCTCTATTTTTATATTTTGTTGAATTTTAATATTATATAGTTTTTACACTAAACTATTACTTTCAACTAAATTCTAGAGTTTGGCTTCTGTGTTCGGAATGGGAACAGGTATCTCTCTATAGGTTAGTATTATATATTTTTAGTTATATTATGTCAATATTTTTTGAAATAAAATTTACTATCATAGTTACCATTCAACAATTTCTATTGTAGAGTAGGCTGAAAGCTAGTATTATGTAATCGTAGAAATGTATATTGTGTTATGAAGCGAAGTCAAGGTGGGGACCGACTAGTTACAGAGAGTTATAAATTTTTGACTTGTAAACCCTCATTAATTTTAAAATAAGAAACTAAACTAGCTACTTCTTTTAAACAACCGGAACTTCAAACATTACAAGGAAAATTTATTACTCTCTGTACGTAGTTGGGGCGAAGCTCATAACACAATATACATTTCTACGATTACATAATACTAGCTTTCAGCCGGCTAATTGCAAAAGTATTAAACTTTAACCTATCATATATTTATATAACACTTCCGAATTTTCAATCTCCATCATAAAAAAAAGGAAGATGTCCCAAAACAACTTCCTTTCATATAACAATAAAATAACAATAAAATCTATTTCACTTCAAATTCTAATTTTTCAAATATTTCTTGAGCTGATTTTCTGCTTACATTATTTGCTAATATAAAACATGTATCTGAATCCTTTATTTTTATTATATAATTGTATTCACTACCCTTATATTCATAAAAGAAATACTTTATATTATCCTTACTCTTTTCTTCTATCAAATTTACATCTGAATCACTTTTTAATCTATCATAATATAAATCATAAACATTTTCTTTTCCAAATGCACCTTGTGATATCACTTCATCATCTTTAGAAAATTTTATTGGTAACTTTGATGTCATATCATATCCACCAGTTGTGTTCATTTTTATTTCGATTTTGTCTCCTGTTTCAACATCATAAGTATATGACTTACTACTACGACTTTCACATCCTGTTAATAATACTGCCATTACAATTAAAAAAATTGATACAATTATTATTTTTTTACTTTTCATAAAACTAAAACCTCCACTTTATTTTTTTGTTTAGATTATTAAACATATATTTATCTTACCATATTATTTTTTATTTTTCAAGCAAAATTTAAATCAATTGTATTTAATTTATGATAAAATCACCCTGAAAGTTTATAAGCGAATATTTCACCCATCGATGTATAAATATGTAAAAATTAGTTAAAATAGGAAGGTGGAATATTTAATGTTAAAACAAAAAGATGTAAAGAGAGCCACTTTAATTGAAGCATGTATAAAAGGACAATGTACAGTAAAACAAGTTGCAACAGCTTTGGGAATTTCTGAACGCCGTGTAAAACAAATCAAAAAGGAGGTTAAAGAAAACGGCATAAAATCCATTCAACATGGAAATCGTGGCAGAAAACCCAAAAACACGATATCAGATGAAACAAAAAGTAAAATATTAGGTCTTAGGCAATCTTATGAGTATGAAATATCAAATTTCAAGCATTTTCAGGAACTTTTAAGTGAACGAGAAAATATAAACATATCGTATTCGGCATTGTATAAAATATTGAGACAAGCCGGAATTAAAAGTCCAAAAAAACATCGTAAAACAAAGTCACATCACAGAAGAAAAAGAAAAGCCGCTGAAGGCATGATGTTACAAGCAGATGGAACACCATTTGATTGGTTCGAAAACGGTCAAAAGTATTCACTTCATGGTTTTATAGATGATGCAACAGGAAAAGTAACAGGCTTATATATGTGTAAAAATGAATGTTTATTAGGATATTTAGAAGTGTTAAGGCAAACGTTAGAAAATCATAGAATACCAATATCTTTATATCCCGATAAGTATAGTGTATTTTTTCCACCAAAAAAAGTTGACGACCACATAACAATTGAAGAGCAGTTAAATGGACGTCAAAAAGGTATAACACAATTTGGAAGAATAGTTGAAGAACTTGGTATTGAAATGTTTCCAGCATCTTCTCCCCAGGCAAAAGGAAGAATTGAAAGATTATGGGAAACACTTCAAAGTAGGTTAGTTACAGAGTTTAGAATTAATCATATAACGACCATAGAGCAGGCAAATGAATTTCTTAAAGTTTATATTGAAAAATATAATTCAAAATTTTCTGTAGCAGCAAGTAGTTCCAAAAGTGTATTTTTAAAATTACCAAAACGCTATAATTTAGACGAGTTATTATGTGTGAAATTTGAGAGAACAATTGATAATGCAGGTGTTTTCTCGCTTCATAATAGCAAATTTCAAGTATTAGATAAATCTCTACCACCCAAAACAAAAGTCCAGATATATTTGAGTCAAAAGATTGGAATGATAGTTAAATCTAATAATAAAACTTATGATGTAGAGCCTTTAGAAATGATTTCTAAAGACAAAATAGATAAAGATTCATTAGATTATCACCTATGGTTACCAAATGTGGTTATAGAGTTAATTAACGAATATTATCTAAAAGATGCAAAAGCATCATATTAAATCTCTCGCCTAATAATATTATTTACAGAAAATAAAAAAATAAAACAAAAAAATAAATCTTGAGCCTGCCTCCGCGGCGAGCGGATTGACTCAAGATTGTACATAGGTGAAATTTTTGCAACTAAAATAAGCTATACTTTTTAGTGAAATTTTCCTAAATTATTGACATATCTATCAAAGATTTATTTTAATAATGTGATATGAAGATAGGTATAATGAAAGACGCACCCTAATGTGAACTCTACTTTTTGGGTATAATTCAGATTGTGGTGTGGATTGTGAAGTTAAAAAAATGATGAAAGACTTCGTAAACCAATAATACCACCACCGTTAAGGAAATATTAATAAAAACTAACTTAATAAACAGGACTCTCAATAATAAATTTGAGTGTCTTGTTTTTATTCTTCTATGATAATATAACATTGAAAAGATTAATTACAATAAATCTTTAAAATTTCACTTGCAAAAATCAGAAGGTTATGTTAAATTAGCAGTAGTAAATTGAATTTATAAAATGATAAATAACTGTGTGATTTTTCGCATACCTGTTGCGGAATGGCACCATTAGAGCATCAATGGTTTCGTAAGATTAACCTTGATGCTTTTATAAATTTTTTAACAGATTTATGTAATTTAAAATGATTTTATCTGTAGATGCATTTTATCTAATTATCGTATTTTCAGAGTGCATTTGACTTTTATGTAAATAAATGATATTATAATATTGCACATTGCTGTTGCAGATTTCCTTTTTACAGCTAAATAATTAAAGCAAAACCCATATTTGGGAAAGGAGCAAACACTACGAAAAAATGTTATGTAGTAGTGGAGAAAAAAGGCAAGGGAAAGATCTATTGTATTGAAGGGAAAGATGATTTTATCCTTGAAAGAGATGAACTTTTTTAGCTCATCTCTTTTGTTTTATAAAAAAACAGAGTGTATTATTTTGTTTAAAAAGCATTAACTTGAACATAAAATACTACTATTCTGAATAAACTACTAGTAATAAACATACAAATATGTTACAATATAAAAAGCTTTAGGAGGGCACAAGTGAACGAAATAATACTTCAAATTATGGACAAATTTGGATATTTTGGGATAGCATTTCTTATAGCAATAGAAAATGTTTTTCCACCGATACCATCAGAAGTGATTTTAACTTTTGGAGGATTTATGACATCAAATACAAATATGACAATTACAGGGGTAATTATAGTATCAACCATTGGTTCTGTTATAGGTGCTATAATACTATATTTATTAGGAAGATTATTAACTAAAGAAAGACTATATAAATTAGTTGATGGTAGAATAGGAAAAATATTAAGATTCAAAAAACAAGATATTGATAAATCTGAAGAATGGTTTTCTAAAAAAGGAAAATCAACTGTATTATTTTGCAGATTTATACCAATGGTAAGAAGTTTAATTTCTATACCAGCAGGTATGACTAAGATGGAGTTTTCTCTTTTTTTAACATATACAATAATAGGGTCAGCAATTTGGAATTCAGTATTAACTTACTTGGGATTTGCTGCCGGAAATGCATGGGAAAGTGTTGCGAAATATGTTGATTATTTTGCAAAAATTACTTTGATTATGTTTGCTTGTGTAGTGTGTGTTTGTGGATTCATTGTATATAAAAAGAGAAAGTTTGAAAAGCTTAGATAAAATGCAAATGAAATATTAAAACTAGAATAAATTTTTTTATAAAATAGTATAACAATATAATATAGCAATGTATTATAACAATATAATAATGCAT
Organism: uncultured Clostridium sp.; assembly: GCA_900557045.1. Taxonomy (GTDB): domain Bacteria; phylum Bacillota; class Clostridia; order TANB77; family CAG-508; genus CAG-492. The sequence continues at coordinate 11,712 of USQY01000033.1, read as the reverse complement.
TATAACAATATACAATGGGGATATAACTGTAACAATGGAGGAAGTAAAAAAATGTATGATAATTGGGAAGATTTAGAAGCATCAATTATAAATTGCCAAAAGTGTAAATTATGTGAAAACAGAAGAAATATTGTATTTGGCGAAGGAAATAAAAATGCAGATATAATGTTTATAGGAGAAGGACCTGGTGCAGATGAAGATATGCAAGGACTTCCTTTTGTAGGAAAAGCTCGGACAACTTATGAATAAAGCTTTTGAAGGAATAGGGATAGATAGAAGTAAAGTATATATAGCTAATATAGTAAAATGTAGACCACCTGCAAATAGAGTTCCACATGAAGATGAAACTGTGGCTTGTTTAGATTATTTAAGAAATCAAGCGATTTTAATTAAGCCTAAAATAATAGTGCTATTAGGAAGCACAGCATTAAAAAATATATTAGGAAAAGAATTAGGAATAACATCAGCAAGAGGAAAATGGATAGAAAGAAAAAATATATTATATATGCCAACATGGCATCCGGCAGCTTTATTACGAGATGAGGCGAAAAAAATCGAGTTTTGGAAAGATTTGAAATTAGTTAAAGAGAAAATGGATAAAGAAGAATATTGAAAAAATAGTAATAAAGAATAGTAAGTTTAAAAATTATAAAGTTATAGTTAATGAAAAAAGGTTTGTAAGCAACAGTAATACTGTTACTTACAAATCCTAAATTTAGTAAGCCTCAAGTATATTAATAGTTTTACATATCATCATCGTCATGATTGTTAAAATCTTCATCTAAATCATCATCATCTAGAAATGAGCCGCTACAATTTGAACCACAGCTAGAACAACTACCAGAGCATCCTGTAGTTTCGTCTCCGTTCCAGTCTAATTCAATTACATTATTACATTCTGGACATCTTATATCTGATTTTGATTCTATATCTGCTGTAAATTCATTATTACAATATGGACATACAATTTCAAAATCAAAACTGTCTTCATATATATCACTTTCAATTCCAGCGATAGATGTTTCAATTTTAGTAACTTTATTTTCAATTGAGGATTGAACTTTCTCAATATTTTCAATTTTGTTTTTTATAATATTAGCCATTTCATCTATTATATCCATATGAAGCATAGAAATTTCTGCTATTTTTTTATTAATGTACTCAAATTGTTTTTCATCTGAAATATTATTTTCAATATCTTTCATAATTTCCTGAAATCTTTCGGTTAAATCTGACATAATTCGATATCCTTTCTTTTTAATTTTATAAATTTCTAATAAGCATATATTAACTAGTAATTCGCAATCTTATTAAAAATAGGAGTTAACTAAAATTAGTTAACTCTTTCCATATAATCACCAGTTCTAGTATCTATTTTAACAATATCTCCAATGTTAATAAATAAAGGTACTATTATTTCAAAACCATTTTCTAATTTTGCTGGTTTTCCAGATGTTGTTGTTGTGTTTCCAGCAAATCCTGGTTCTGTGTATGTTACTTCTAATTCTACGAACATTGGTGGTTCTACTGCAAATACATTTCCTTTGAATGATAATATTTTAACATTCATATTTTCTTTAATGTATTTTAAAGCATCTCCTAATTGTTCTTTATTTAAAGGCATTTGTTCGTATGTTTCATTATCCATGAAATAGTATAAATCTTCATCATTATATAAATATTGCATTTCTCTTTTTTCTATTTCTGCTCCTGGATATTTTTCAGATGGGTTAAATGTTTTTTCTAAAACAGCTCCACTTATAACATTTTTTAATTTTGTTCTAACAAATGCTGCACCTTTACCTGGTTTTACATGTTGAAATTCTACAACTTTGAAAACATTTCCATCCATTTCAAATGTTGTACCATTTCTAAAATCTCCTGCCATATATACTTCTGCCATTATTAATTCCCCTTTCAAAATTTGTTTCGTATTTATATATGATACACTATTTTGGGTTAAAAATCAAGAGTTTTGGATAATTTTGGAGGAAATATATAAAAAACACATATACAATTAATGAACTGTTCCCTAAAAAGTGGACAGTTCATTAAGTATATCTTTTAAATTTTATATTAAATTGGATAAGCAGGGGACGAGTATGGTGGAGGTGAGGAGAGTCGAACTCCTGTCCAATAGCTCTTCCATATAAACTTCTCCGAGTGCAGTTTGTTATTAAAATTCCTCTAATATAGCATTAACAAACAAACATTATATTAAAGTAGCTATAAAATACCCACTATTTTCATAGCAAAAAATAGCTTCGTTTCCCACTAATTTGACGCCTTATTAATAACCGTGGGCAATTATTATAAGACGACGCCGCAATTAGGCAGCGTATGCTAATTCTGTTTTATCAGCGTTTATATTTATTTTCCCGTTTATTTAAGTGGCCAACGAGAATCCACTACTCGCTATTTATACTTCTAAACAATTGTCGAAACCAAATACACCCCCATGTTTAAAAAAATATTTTCTGTATTTTATTATAATAATGTACTTTTTTATTATACAATATTTTTGTATTAAATACAATAGCTTTTTAGAGAAATGAGTAGTTTTTTTAGTCAAAAGAAGGGGGAGAAACCAAATGAAAAAATGCCTTTTATAAAATAAAACACTTACAAATTTATAATATAAAAATCAATTGCAAAATTTCAGGATTTATGTAATTATATAAATGTAAATTAATAAAGAAAGGAATAATTCAAATACTTATTAGAATTATAAAAAAAAGAAAGGAATAATTCAAATACTTATTAGAATTATAAAAATTAGAAATGAACAAAACTGTGTTAAGTAAAGAAATTAAGCAGAAAGAACAACAAATTCAATTACAAAAATTAGAAAAATTGTATAATCAATGTTTACAAGAATTAATTTCTATAGGTTTTAATATGTCACCACAAATTTTAGGAACAATACAAATTCAATTATCTAAAAGAAGTAATAAGAGGTATGGTTGTTGCAGGCAACAAGACCCAGATGAAAGAACTATGACTATTGAGAAAGTAGGAAGAAACAGATATGTAAAATATAACAAGTATAATAGTCACATAATAGAAATAAGTAAATGGGTAATGGATTTAGATGATAGAATAATAAAAAATACTATAATTCATGAAATAATACATTGTTTTCCAGACTGTAATAATCATGGAGAACAGTTTAAAAAGTATGCAAAATATATTAATCAAAAATTAGGGTATAATATTTCAAGATTAGGTAATAAACAAGAAGATTATAAAAAAAGCAATTTAGAATATGATGAAAAAGAGAATTCTTATAAATATACTATAAAGTGTACTAAATGTGGAAAAGTAATACATAGAAAAAGATTACAACACGATTTTTTCAAAAAGTATAGATGTTTATGTGGCGGAAAATTAAAGCTATGCTAGCAAAAAAATATAAAACATTATGCTAGTGAAAAATATAAAACATATTTCGAAAAAGTGTGTTGCAAAAACAAAGTATTAAGTATAAAATATGTTCAGTATAGAAAGGTTGATGAGATTATGAAAATTACAAAAGTAGAAGCGTTAGAGAAAATTGCAAATGAAGTTAGGCAAAATATTGTTAAAATGGTATATGAAGCACAATCAGGTCATCCAGGAGGTTCATTATCATGTGCAGATATTTTAACAGTATTATATTTTAACCAAATGAATATAAACCCAAAAGAACCAAAAGCAAATGGAAGAGATAGATTTATATTATCAAAAGGACATTGTTCACCTGTATTATATAGTGTTTTAGCCAAAAGAGGATTTTTTGATGAAAAAGAATTAACAAAATTTAGAAAGATAGATTCAAATCTACAAGGACATCCAGACATGAATAAAGTACCAGGAGTAGATATGACAAGTGGTTCATTAGGACAAGGTTTATCTGTTGCAAATGGAATGGCATTATCATCAAAAATGGATAGCATGGGATATAGAGTTTACTGTTTATTAGGTGATGGTGAAATAGAAGAAGGACAAGTTTGGGAAGCAGCAATGACTTCATCAAAATATAAATTAGATAATCTATGTGTTATTGTAGATAATAATAATCTACAAATAGATGGGAAAATTGAAAAGGTAAAAGGATTAAACAATATAGAACGAAAATTTGAAAGTTTTGGATTTAAAGTTATTTCAATAGATGGTAACAATATTGAACAAATTATTGATGCTTTTAATGAAGCAAAAGTAACTAAGGGAGTGCCAACAGCAATAATTGCAAAAACTATAAAAGGAAAAGGAGTCTCTTTTATGGAAGATAATGTTTCTTGGCATGGAAAAGCACCTAATGCTGAGCAGTTAAAACAAGCATTAGAATGTATACAAAGTAAAACTTAGAACAATAAAAAACAACATATTTTGAAAAGTGCATATATACAAGGTTATAGGTAAGACCTTAAAAATAGAAAACCTAAATATTTTATAAGGAGCATATGATTTTAAATAAAAAATCATACAAGTAAAAAATGATAGATTTGCATATTCATTCAAATAATTCAGATGGAACAGATTCTGTAGAAGATATACTAAAAAAAGCACAAGAAATAGGGCTAAATTGTATTTCTATTACAGATCATGATAATTGTGATGCATATGATATTTTAAAAAAAGTAAAAATAAATGAATTATACACTGGGAAAATAATTAAAGGTATTGAATTAAAGTGTGGATATAAAGGTAGATTGATAGATATTTTAGGGTATAATTATAATGTTAAAAAAATGAAAAAAATGTTAAAAATATATTATCCAAAACATGCAATTTTACAAGAAAAGTATTTGAAACATTTTTATGAAGCATGCAAAAAAATAAACTTAAAATTAACACCTTTTGAGGAATTGCAATGGAATAAAGAAAAGGATTGGGCGACACTATTAATATATAAAGAAATAAAAAAATATCCTGAAAATGAGCAAAAGTGTCCTAAAGATATGTGGGAGAGTTTAGACAATTTCAGATACAATTATTTGTATAATAAAGAATCAAATTTTTATATAGATAAAACAAAAGATTATCCAACATTAGAAGAATGTATATCAATAATACATAGTGCAAAAGGTAAGGCTTTTGTAGCTCATATGTATATATATGATTGGGCAAAAGATAAAGAACAGTTTATAAATGAAATTATAGATAACTATAAGATAGATGGTATAGAATGTTATTATACAAAGTTTTCAGATGAGCAAAGTAAATATATTTCAGAACTTTGTGAGGAGAGAAATTTATATAAAAGTGGTGGATGTGATTATCATGGCACAAACAAACCGGGGATACAACTAGGAATGGGATTTGGAAATTTACATATTCCAGATTATATAATTAATGATTGGAATAGAGAAAAGTGGTATACAAAGTTATTTAAAAGAAGACAATTATTATTAAAATCAGGGAGTTTTCAAATGAATTAAGAAGAAGTAATTATTATTAAAACCAACAAAATTTCAAATAAAATAGGAAATAATAATAATTATTAAAACTAGTAAAAGTTCAAATAGTTCAAGGTTTATAGGTAAATCCTTTATTAAAAACCTAAATACATTATACAAGGAGATATGTTAGTATAGAAAGTAAAAAATACTAATGTAAAATAAAAATATGAATATTGATAAAAGAATTGCAACACGCCAAAGTTATGGTGAAATGCTAGAACAATTAGGTGAAGAAAATAGAAATATAGTGGTATTAGATGCTGACTTATCAACAGCAACAAAAACAGAAATATTTGCAAAAAAATTTGAAGATAGATTTTTTGACATGGGAATTGCTGAACAAGATATGATTGGAACAGCAGCTGGTTTTGCTACATGTGGAAAAATTCCCTTTGCAAGTACTTTTGCAGTATTTGCAGCAGGAAGGGCTTATGACCAAATTAGAAATAGTGTATGCTATCCAAATTTAAATGTTAAAATTTGTGCAACACATGCAGGAATTACAGTAGGTGAAGATGGAGCAACACATCAGATGCTTGAGGATATAGCAATGATGAGAACATTACCAAATTTAAAAGTATTTTCTCCAAGTGATGATATTGAAACTAAATTTATAATAAAAGAAATTAGTAAATTGAATGGGCCTTGTTATGTTCGTTTATCAAGACTTGCAACTCCAGTAATATATGATGAAAACGAAAAATTTGAAATAGGAAAAGCTAAACAAATAGGCAAAGGACAAGATGCCACAATTTTTGCAACAGGTGTATGTGTATCAGAAAGTTTAAAAGCTAAAGAAGAATTAGAAAAGCAGGGAATATATGTAAGGGTAGTTGATATTAATACAATAAAACCAATAGATAAAGATACTATTATAAAATGTGCTAAAGAAACAAAAAAATTAATTACTGTTGAAGATCATAATATAATTGGTGGATTAGGTAGTGCTATTTGTGAAGTATTAGCAGAAGAATTTCCAGCAAAAGTAACTAGACTTGGAATAAATGATACATTTGGAAAATCTGGTAATGCAGTGGAATTAATGAAATATTTTGGAATAGATTCAGAAGCAATAATAAAAGCAGTTTTTAATTAATAGAACAATTAAAATTTTGAAAAAATAATGTTTAGTTTTATAAACATAATATTTATTATAGAATTATATTATAAGTATAATTAGATTATAATATAAAAATAACGATGACTGAAAAATCAGCCATCGTTATTTTGCGATATATAACGTTATCCTATGCTATATTAGGTATGTTCAATTATTTGTGGTTCAACATGAACTACAGTTCTATAAACCTTATCTAATTTACTAATTTGTTTCTCAATATCATCAGCAAGCTTATGACTTTCAAAAGTCGTCATATTTCCATCAACATATATAGTAAAAGAAATAAAATATTGATACCCAACAGGAGATGATGAAAAGTTACTTATATTTTTAACTTGATCATAACATTTTATTAAATCTAAAATCATATCTTTAGTCTCAGCATCGATAGAAATGTCCATTAATATATTAAAGCTTTCTATGAAAATTTTAACACCAGTATAAAATATCCAAACAGAAATTCCAATTCCGACAACACCATCAAACCAATATATATTAACTAAACTTAATAATACTGAAATAAGAGTAAAAGTTGTTACAATACAGTCATTTCTATGGTCCTTTTTATTTGCTTCTAGAAGTATATTATTATATTTTTTTGCTAAAGAATTAGTGTATAAAAATAAAAAAAGTTTAACAATAATTGTTATAGCACAAACAAGAACTAGAAACCAAGAAAATTCAAAAATGTTTTTATGTATTAAGGACATAAATGAATCAAATAATAATTTAATACTTACAATCATCATTGAGATACTAATGAATAGAGAGAAAATATATTCAGCTTTTCCATGACCAAAATTGTGTGATTCGTCTTGAGGCTCACTCGCAATTTTATTTCCAATAAAAGTCATTAGTGATGCAAAAATATCGCTTGCACTATTAGCAGCATCAGCTATCATGGCCTGACTATTACATATGAAGCCGATAGTTCCCTTTATAACTAATAAAAATATGTTACCAAAAACTCCCAAAATTCCAGCACGTTTTGTTGATTTAAATCTCTCTTCCATATATACAACCTCCTGTTAATACTAAATTTATTAATATGGTTATTTAAGTATGTATTATATCATATATTTTGTAAATGTAGTATAAAAATTTTAAATTGCTAAGATTTATGATTTAAAAATGAACGGCAAAATGAGATATATTACAGCAATATTACAAAAATATTGCAAAAATATTACAAATATGGTATAATTTATATATATGATAGAAGGTGGTAAATATGGTAATATTAACAATAATATATATTTTATTACTAATAATAACAGCAGTAGTAGGCTATACAATAGTTCAAATTAAATTATATGGAATGAGTGTAAAGGATTTTTGGACTTTTATTAAAGCAACACAAGATTTAGATATGTTATATAAAATTTCAAAAAGATATCAAAAAATGTCTTCACAGGAACAAATAATATTCTTATCAGAAGCTGAAAAAATGTTTAATGCATTTGAAAAAGTTCCAGCACAAGTATGGGAAGATGAGTATGATAAATATTCACATATTTTAAATGCTTATAAAAATATTAGAATGAGAAGATGGTCTGAAGCTAATTCCTAAAAGTGCATATATAGAATTACATGTGATAAACAGATAAAACACATTAAAAATAGTGTGTTTTATCTGTTTTTTTGAAATATTTTCAACAAATTACATATAATAATAATAAAGAAAAGAAAGGAATTAAGAAAATGAATATAATATATTGTGATCATGCAGCTACAACACCTGTAAAAGAAGAGGTTTTAAATGAAATGATACCATATTTTTCTATGAATTATGGTAATCCTTCATCTATATATTCTATAGGTAGACGTAGCAAAAAGGCTTTAGATACAGCTAGAACAAGAGTAGCTAAAGCAATTGGAGCAGATGAAAAAGAAATATATTTTACATCATGTGGAAGTGAGTCAGATAATCTTGCAATAAAGGGAATTGCAAAAGCTAATAATGAAAAAGGAAAACATATTATTACCAGCAAAATAGAGCATCATGCTGTATTAAATACTTGCAAAACTCTTGAAAAGGAAGGATATGAGATAACATATTTAAATGTAAATGAAAAAGGCTTGGTAAATTTAGAACAATTAAAAAATTCAATAAGAGAGGACACTATATTAATTACAATAATGTTTGCAAATAATGAAATAGGCACAATTCAACCAATTAAAGAAATATCTGAAATTGCACATAAATCAAATATAATTTTTCATACAGATGCAGTTCAGGCTGTTGGTAATGTAAAAATAGATGTTAATGAATTAGGTATAGATGCATTATCTATGTCTGCACACAAATTTTATGGGCCAAAAGGAGTTGGAGCATTATATATAAAAAAAGGTATCGAATTTGAAAAAATTCAAGACGGTGGACATCAGGAAAGAGATAAAAGATCTGGAACAGAAAATGTTGCTGGAATAGTTGGATTAGGAAAAGCAATAGAAATAGCAAGTCAAAATTTAGATAATTATAATTGCAAATTATTGAAATTAAGAAATTATTTTATAAATGAAATTACCACTAGATATAGTGATATAAAAATAAATGGAGATTTAAAAAATAGACTTCCTGGAAATATTAATATTTCGTTTCCTAATATAGATGGTGAAGAGTTATTATTAAAACTAGATAGACAAAATATATGTGCTTCAACAGGTTCGGCATGTAATTCTGGTTCAACAGAACCATCACATGTATTAAAAGCAATTGGATTAGATAGTAAATATGCTCAACGGTTCTTTAAGAATTACTCTAGGAGAGCAAAACAATATAGATGAAGTAAAATATGTAATTAATGTTTTGGAAAATATATTAGAGTGATATAAAAATGATAAAGTAATTTTAGAAATGAATAATACGGTTAAAACAAGTAATATAAAAAGATGAGTAATATGTAAAAAAATGCACATAATACTAATATAATTTTTATATTATAGGTATGTGTGTAATGAAAATGTTAAAAAAGGCAATTATTGGAATTTGTGCTGGCTTTATTACAGGCCTTTTCTCAACAGGAGGAGGAATGATAGTATTACCAGCTCTTATTTATTTTTTGAAATTTAATGAAAAAAAGGCAAGAGGAACTACTATTTTTATAATTTTACCAATGGTAATTACGGCTGCTATATTTTACTATAATGATAATTATTTTAATATATCAATGGGATTGAAATGCGCAATAGGGGGAATAATAGGAGGTTTTTTAGGGACTAAATTATTGAAAAAAATTCCAGATAAGTATTTAAAATTGGTTTTTATATTATTTTTATTGTATGCTTCATACAATATGATTTTTTAAATTAGTATAAATTTGTGGATTTTATATAAGTTATAAATTAAAAATAATTATAGATTTTAATGTGATTTTAATTTAAGGTAACATATATTTATAAAGTTTATAATTGTTATAAATATTATAATTTTTATAATATAAGAAAGGATAGTCATGGAAATATTAATTGGAATTATTTCAGGAATGATAACAGCAATCGGAATGGGTGGAGGAACTGTTTTAATTTTGTTATTAACACTTTTTTTAGGAATTCAGCAACATACAGCACAAGCCATAAACTTGATATTTTTTGTACCAACATCGATTACAGCTATTATTATGAATATTAAGCACAAGAATATTGATTTTAAAGTTGCATTTGCCATCATATTTTGGGGAATTATAGGTTCTGTAATTGGAGCATTTGTTTCTGGAAAAATTGAAGTTAAATTTTTAAGAAAATATTTTGGGATTTTTTTGCTTTTTGTGGCAATTCATGAGATTTACAATTTTTACAAACAGTATATAAAAAATAAAAATACACATAATAAAATAGAACAATGAAAATGTTTTATAAAATATGAATAAATAATTTAATATGATAAATGTAATTATTTTATAAAAACAAATAAATTAAAAATTGTTTTAGGAGGTTGATTAATATGAAATTAGTAAAAGGAATTATAATAGGAGGCATGGTTTCTGCTGGTTTAGTTATGATGTATGGAGAGACAATCGGTTTTAATAAAAAGAAAATGATGAAACAAGGTAAAAAAATGATTAAGAAAATGGGATTGTAAAAAAAGATTGCTAATTAGCAATCTTTTTCACATTCTCTTTCATGACATGGGAAGTGTTCTTTTTTATCACAATCAATTTTTACCCCTTTTAAGCATTTTCCTTTGTGATGGCATGTTGTGCATATTTTATGATGTCTAACTTTGTTAGCCCAAATTTGAACTTCATAAAATTTATTAGCACATAAAGGTCCAAAAACGAATTCTCCATTTTTATCTGTAAATGTGTGTGATACAGGTTTTCTTTCTTCCTTTCCACAATCTCTGTCAACTTCTATTAATTTAACAACAGCATCTTCAATTGGTTCATCATATGCATCTTTTATTATTCCATATATTACAGAACGATTATCTTCAGGTAATGTTATATCAATATCAAATTGTTTTCCAGAAGCAACAACTCCTTCAACATCAATTACAGGGCATACATTTTTTTCAAATTCCATAGTTATCATCCTTTCTTAGTATGTGAGTAAATTAAATGATATACTCTATATATAGTATTCTAGTTGGCAGTTTTTGTTACATATTTTGCAATTTTGTCGTATTAGGGGCATTTATTATTGGACATTTTTGTCTTACTTGGGACAGATATTTCATGTCAGTAGGGATGGAGCTTGGGAGGATTTTTTTGCTATTGGAGACGGTTTTTAAATATCTTATTTTTTGGGTGAGCACCGAGAGAAAAAATTTTTTACTTTTGAAAAAATAAATTCCTTCAAACGCGGTGGAGTGCATTACTGGGGGTGATGGACTTGTTACGATAGCAACTGGGGTTATATGTTTTAGGGCTCAGGTCGGAAATTTATTTTTTCAAAAGTAAAAATTTCTTTCTCCGAGTAGTGTTATAGAATAAGATATTTAAGAACCGTTTCCAATGGCAAAAAATCACCCCAAAAGCTCCATCCCTATTGACATGAAATATCTGTCCAAAGTAGGACAAAAATGTCCAAAAATAAACGTCCCCAATGTCCAAGACAAAAGTTAGTGTAAAATTAAAGTAGGCAAATAAACATCCGTTAGTGTAAAATTTATTCGGGGAGAATTTAACATAAAAAAATAATGAGATATTC
>USQY01000032.1 GCA_900557045.1 uncultured Clostridium sp. | reverse complement strand
AATTTTGTACATTCTTATTTTCAAGAAATTGTACATTTTTATATTGACATTAACACTATATATTCTTAAACCTTCAATATGACTTACTATTCTATAATTTGATCTAACCAGTTTTTATAATAATTTAATTGCTCCTCTGTATGGAAATAATGTTCTCCATTTTCTAATATTGTTAGATTACAATCAAAATTATTTACAAATTCTTTGATTATTGCTTCATTCTGCATGTTATCTTTATTTCCATATAAAATATATGTTTTTTTGTCCCACTTAGTTATTGGATTATTTTTTACATACAAATAATAATCCCAGTATAATGTTTGTCCAAAATCTGTTTTAATTTTTTGCTTTTCTTTTAATTTTTCTTCTGTTGAATTACTCCACATCATCATATTATTAATAACTATTTTCATGTCAACAACTGGAGATAGGAATATACATTGTTTAATTTTTTCTTTTTTATATGCTAATAAACTAAAATATGCTCCCATACTACACGCCCATATGTTTATTTCTTTGTAATTTGTCTTGGCATATTCGATAACTTGTTCTAAGTCATTTATGCAATTTTGGACTTTGCATAAATAATTTGTATCTGACTTTCTTTCCCCATGTTCTGGTAAGTCGAAACTTATCAATTGGTAACCTTTGTCTACAATTTTATCTGCTAATATCTTTATTACTTCATCTTCTTTATTAGACATATTTCCGTGTATGGCAATGTACACCTTTTGACTTTTTTCTCCCCATATTATTGATGGGATATTATTTATTTTTATTTTTTCTATTTTCATTGTATCCTTCTTTCCTAATGCTATTAGATGATAGCTGTCTTGTTACATAACCTTTGGCATTGGTAAACCAAATGTTACATTTTTATATGCTTCAATATTCTGTTCTACACATAATTGATTATATTTATCATCCCAAGATAACCTAAAAACTTGGTTAATATCTAATCCTAATTTATTTACCCAAAATAATATTGTATCTTCTGCTTTCTTTTGTATGTTTTTGTTCTCAATTTCTAAAGCTACTCCAAAAGGATATTTATCTACTACAATTTCAACATCATCATTAGAAAAAATATTTCTATATCTTTCATATGATTCTATCTTTTTCATTTGAATTACTTTTTCCAATAAGAAAATCAAATTCTGTAATTCATCATATTTAAAATCTAATTCGACTTCTTCCTCTTTATTAATTATTCCTTGGAATGTTTGTGGTAAGCGTCTCTTCCAACTTATTTTTGCCTTAGTTTGTTTTGTATTTGTTTCTTTAGAAATTCTTACTCTAAATCTTCCATCTATCTCTTTTTTATAAAAAGATTTTTCTTTCATTGGATGATCATATTGTATGGTTAATTCATGAAAACATCCTTCATAATTTAAATCTTTATATGTTTTTAGCATGTTGCTTAATTCTTCGTATTTATCACTGGGATAATAAAATCTTACTTCATTTTCCATAAAATTCTCCTGCTCACTGCCCTTATTTTAATTCTTTTACAATTCGTAATATTCTCATTTATGCTAATAATATAATTTGAAATATTATGTATAATAGATAACCAAATAAAAAATATAAGGAATTACAATAAATTGAATGTTTCTTCTATCTTAGATAAAAATCAATAACTTCTTTTGGTGTTAATGCTCCATCTGATTTGGTTGTATGAATATGTAAATCTATTCTTTTTGACATTTTTTTAATTCCTTTCTCTTTTTTTATAAAAAAATTAGAAACAACTAAAAAAGTAATGTAAGTACCAATATTGTCCACAACAATAAATCGTCTTTGCTAAATGAATTTAAAACTTCCTTTCTAAATATTTCTGCAATATACACATATCTCTTTTTATAATTATTTTTGTAGAATATATACTGCTATATTTTGATGGTTTAATATTATTATAACATTCACAAATTTTATCTAATGCTTCTTTAGGTTCGAACCAACATATTTCAGAACCTTCATCAATTTCTTTTTGAGTTAAATGTAGTACTTTTGTATCTTCTATCACTTTTGCTATATATACATATGAAGTTTGTTTAAAGTTCATTTTTCCTCTATATTCTTCTATATATCCTAATTCATTTAAAATTTCAATTTTGCAACCTGCTTCTTCTAAAGTTTCTCTTTTTAGTGCTTCTTCATAATCTTCTCCTTCATCAACTACACCACCAACTAACTTATATTCGTTTTTATTTTTTTTATGTAATATGGCAATTTTGTTATCATTATTAATTAATATTGCTCTAACAGCTGTTCTAGTATTTGGATTTTCACATATTATTTCTTTTTCTCCAATATCACTATCTGAAATTCTACCAATAAAATTCATATTTTTCCTCCTAAATAAATTAAAAATATTAGAAGCCATACTATTGTTGTTTTTATGCTTTAATTATACAAAAAGCACAAAAATTTTGCAATAAAATTTCTGTGCTTTTTCATTTATAAAACATTAGTTATATCTTTATCAATTTCCACTACAATAAATCCATAAGATATTACTTGAATTCCATAACCTTCTGATTGACTAATTTCATATTACTTATAACACTATTTTTTCGTGATAAATAACTTCTTTTCCATTATTATTTGCATATTCAATTTCTTTTCTCGTGCTTTCTCCTATATATCCATTTATATTTACAACATAAATAGCGTCACTTATATCAATTTTCTTTCTATGGATTTTGTCTAAAATACTTGTAATACATCTTATTAAAATTTGAATTCTAGTGACGAGGACGAGGTCGTGGTCTTCCAAATTCCCATTCTTCTTCATCTTTTTCTTCTTCTTTTTCATTTTGATCTTTTTGTTCTTCTTCCTTTTTTTCCTCTTCAATCATATCTTCTAATTCCTTTAAAGTAGGATTTTCCTCTTTTTCTCCTAATTCAGCTATAACCTCATCTCTAATAGATTCTTTTTCTTCTGCTAATCTATCTTCAACTTCTTTTCCAGTCATTATAGCATCATCTCTTACGAAATTATAATTACCATATTGCTGATATTTTTCGATTTGAGCTCTTTGGTATTCCTCCATTGTAGGATGTACTACATCTGTTTCTACTGGTATAACTTCTCTTGTCTTATCCCCATCTAGATCTCCAATATATCCAACTTCTATTTGACCATAACCATTTTTTTCAATATTGAACTCTAGATTTTCTCCCTTTTCATTCTTATAGTCAGGCATAATCATTGTTGTTCCTCTACCTTTTTTCTTTTCAACATTTCCTTCAAATTTATTTACTTCTTCTGATTTTGTATTTCCACCAGCTTTTTCTTGTAATTCCACAATATTTCCAGTACCTATTTCTTTTCCTAAAAATTTGAATTCTCCATCTACTTCTGCAACTATAACTGACCTTGGTTCTACTGTTGTAACAACCATAGAATCTATTACCCTTTGGTCTTTTATTCTTGAATATGCTGTTATATTATAACCTTGTTCCTTTAATTCTTCATCTTCTATTTGAATTGATTTATTGTCTTGAATTGATTCATTCTCTTGTTCTTGTTGCATTTTCTTTTCATCTTGCAATTGTTCTTTATTATTTTGAGTTGATACATCTTTGCTTTTTTGGTTTTGCTCATTTTTCAATTTTCTTTCCTTTTCCAATTGTTTATCCAACATTTCTTGAACATCAACTTCAATATGCTTTGAATCAAAATCGAAGTCTAATTCTTTACTAGCTATTTTTTTATCTTGGATATATTTATCATTTAAAGTTATTTTTTTATTTTCATCAACAACACCAATTTCATTGTTTTCACCATCATATATTTTATATTCATACACTCCATTTTTGTTAATTTCTGGTTGTATATATACATCTTTTTCTATAAAAACGCCTTGATTAGCAGAGTTTACCAATTCGAATTCTTCTAAACGCCTTAAATCTCTTGATTCTTTTTCTTTCATATATTATCTATCCTCCATATACATTATTTTTTTATATACCTCTTACAGCAATTTATGCATCGAATTTCATATCTTCTTTTTTCATTCACCACTGACAACATCCATCATTTCCTAATGCAACATTACATATCATATTAGTTTTTATTCCTTTAATCATATTTTTATTTATTTTCTTATCCTATGCATTCTAAAATTATGTCAATTATGTAGGAAAACTAAAACGTCCCGAATTCCTTCCGAATTCCTTAAAAACATCCCAACTTTTTCAAAATCCACTTCATACTTCTTGCAGCTCTTTGTTTCCTCTATTTCCACAATACCGTTTTCAAACCTATTTCCTAATACAATAACATATGGTGTTCCCATTATATGTACATCTTTAATTTTAGAACCTATTGATTCATCATCTCTATCATCTATAATACAAGGTACATTCATCTCATTCAACTGTTTATATAAATCTTCAGCAATATTCTTTTTATCTTCCTTATAAATAATTTGAACTTTATATGGTGCTATATTTGCTGGTATAGAAAATCCTTTTATTTTTTCATTTTCCTTTATTACATTATTTTCTAATATTGTTGCAACAATTCTGCCAACACCTATTCCATAACATCCCATATAATATGGTTTTTCTTTACCTTGTTCATCTTTGAAAAATAATCCCATACTTTCTGAATATTTTGTACCTAATTGAAAATTATTTCCTAATTCTACACTACTATATTCTTTCATTTTACTAATATCTTTAATATTCAATTGTGCCAAATATTCATCTTTATTTTCAAAATCTAAAACTTCTTTATTAATTCCTACATCTAAGTCTTCATCATATAAAATTGTATCTTCGCCTAAAGCTGTTACTGCCTGAAACTCCTCAGATACATTTCCACCCATTGTTCCTCCATCACTTACAGTTGGAATTATTTTTATTCCTAACCTTTCGAATATTTTTAAATATACTTCATGCATTTTATTATATGTTTTATTCATATCTTCCTTACTTTTGTCAAATGAATATGCATCCATCATTGTAAAAGTTCTAGGTCTAAATAAATACCCTCTTGCACGAATTTCCTTCCTGAATTTTTCACTTATCTGATAATATGTAGCTGGTAAATTTTTATATGATAATAATCTATTACTTCCATATATAGTTGCACATTCCTCTGCTGTTGGTGCTAACCCATATTCACCTAAATTATTTTCAATTGTGTACATTATATCATTTTCCTTAGTATATACACTCCATCTATTAGATTGCTCCCATATTTTTTTAGGTTGCAATTTTGGGAATTCAACTTGCATACAATCAGCTTTATCAAGCTCTTCTATAATTATATTTTCAATATTTTTTTGAAGCTTTAACCATATTGTTCCATATGCATATATACCACTTTCAAATTGATACAATTCCCCCATTTTCATCAATATATCTTGTGCTGAATAATTATCATCTACATCTAATAAATTTATTTTCTTTATATTTAACTTACTTAATCTCATAACTTCAATCTTCCTTTCTATAAACTAATTTTATAGCCTAGCTGGAGTACTAACCTCACTCGGAGAAAGAATTTTTTACTTTTGAAAAAATAAACTCCGACCTGAGCCCTCAAACTTTTAACAAAAGTCACTATCGTAACAAATCCAACAAACCCAACACGCACTCTAACGCGTTTGAAGGAGTTTATTTTTTCAAAAGTAACAAATTTCTTTCTCTCGTCACTACCCCTTAACCTTACTACACCTCACATAATTAATCAACACCACAACACCACTAAACATCACAAAGAAATAAAAATTAATTCCCCTATTCAACAACACTGCACTACTCATTACCGCCTGAGGATACACAAACCTAAAAATCTCCATAAATGCACCTTCAGTTACTCCAACCGCTCCTGGAGAAGGGATTCCTGAAACAGTAGCATATAACACAGACTGCATTGTTATAATCTCCAAAATATTATACTTTGATAATCCCAAAGCCCTATATGTCCAATATGTAACACTATAATATAATGTGAACTCAACTAAAGTAGTTAACAAAATTTTTACAATCAACAGTTTATTATTTTTTATATAAACCGCGCTATCCTGATACTTCACCAATTCCTTTTCAAGCTTTTCCTTTTTAGAATCTATATTTTTCACCTTAAAAAACTTCAATACCTTTATTGAAATATTAACCAATCCATTTGTCATCTTCTTAGAAAATATTCCTATTAACAATAATATTAAAGCACTTAAGTTTAACAATACCCCCACAATAAAAAATATTATTAAAAACCTATTTAAATATTTATAATTAAACATCAAACTTATTAAAGCAAAACTTATTGTTATAATTTGCATACTACTTAAATTTATTAAAAGTGATAATGTCGAATTTGAAATTGATATATTATCTTTATGCATATAATATATTTGCATAGGCTGTCCACCACTTGCTGCTGGTGTTATTGAACTAAAGAAAAATCCTATTAAAGCATATTTCATATTTTTCAAAAATGTAGTTTTTTCATTTAATTTTTTTAATGTTCTTCCTATATTTATCGCTTCACAAGTTATATACAAGAACATACATATAATTCCAATAATAACATATTGTATTTTTACTGAAGATATTATATCAAGTATTTGTAACAAATCTTGATCTTTCAATAATATATAAAATGTTATTATAATTATTAGCAAAAATATTGCTAAATTTCTTAATAATTTTCCTTTATCTTTCATTATATTTATATCTCTCTTTTCTCTAATTTTATGTTTCTGCCTGTTTTAATATTTTCTTTTGCAATATTAAACAAGCATTTTAGTGTTTGATTAATTACTTGTTTACTTTCTTCATCCAAATTTTTATATGTTAATAATATCGTTTTTGAATTAGCAAACCATTTTTCACTTATTTGTGAAAGTGTTTCTGCATTTGTAGAACCTAAAATTTCAAATAAAACCATCCAAAACTTTTCTCTCTGCTCTATGCTTAGTGTTTGCAACCATATTTTTAAAGTTTTATCTATAAATTCACTTTCATTTGTTACTTCTTTCATTTCTACAAATTTGTTTCCCATTAACTGCCAACTATATAAATCATGTTGATATATTCCTATTTGTGTACTTTTTACTACTGTATATTTTTCTTCATGATTTAATAATCTTCCTATTATTGATGATTGTGGTAAATATGTATGAATTTTTCCTAATATTTTTTGATAATTTTCTGTTTCGATTATTTCCTCTAAAAATCCTGGACCATCATTATTATATACTTCGATTATTTTTTCTTGAACACTTGAGTTACAAAAAGCTGATGCATATACAGCCAAATTTCCTCCTTTTGAATGTCCTCCAACTATTAATTTTCCTTTAATATCATTTGATATATCATTTAAATAATTTTTAGCATCTATTTGTGATGGAACAAGTTTCATAAAACTCATATTAAAATCTTCTTTCCAACCCACAAGTGTGTTATCTGTCCCTCTAAATGATATATATGAAGTTTCATTTGGTAGTATAATTGTAATTGCTGAAAATTGTTTTTCTTGTTTCATATCACGTTTATTTATATATTTAGTTAATAATAAATTTCCAAACCTTTCACTTTTAGCCAATGCTGGAAATAAATCGATATCTTCTTTTTGTAAAATGTGGGCATTCTCTAAGCCACGTTTTTCAAACCTTTCATATGCTTGTTTTAATGTTATTTCTTCATTTTCCTTTATTATTCCGTCAAAATCAAAATATGAAAGTCTTGATAAAATTAAATTATCTATTTCATTAAACTGAGTTTGTAAAAATGTTAAATCTCCTCTCCAATCTATATAATCAAATATATTAGCCATAATATTCCTCCTTCTTTTGTTTTAATTTTTTTCATAAATCATAAAATAATATGGTTTAACATCTGGTACTAAATCTCTAAAATATATTATATTTCCATCTTTATCTTGTATTTTCAAGTTTGGAAATGTTAATATCATTTTTCTATCATTCCAATATTTATATATAAAATTTGATAAATTTTCATTTCCATATATATCATCATATATTTCTGTAACAAGTTCTTTTTTATTTACATTCAAGTTGTATTCTTTTATTTTTCTTATTTGAAAACATCTAAGTGCCATTCCTGTAATAATACAATCTAATAGCATTAATATAACTGTTGTAATTATGATTGTTTTTAAAACTAAGTGCGATAATTTTGACTTTATTTTATCTATTAATTTGTCTACTTTTGGATTAAATGAACACATTAGGTACATTGCTAAAATGCCCCAAAATACTGAAAATGCAATACATATTCTTCCATTTATATTAAATGGTAAGTCAGAATAATCCCACCATTTTACATGAAGCATCATTTCTCCAAAAAAGCTAACTGCATATTCTACAATTGAACCAACTATAGCTCCTCCAATAAAAAGATAATTATGACTTTTTTTTAATTTTTGAAGACAAATTATCATTAGACAAGCACCCAATCCATATATTGAGCAAAATGGACCATATAAAAAGCTTTGCCTACTTTCTATAACTCCTTTAGTTAACATTCCATACAGTGTTTCAATTATATATCCTACAACACTATAAATAATAAAATAAGCTAAAATTCTCCATATACTTATTCCAAAGATTTTTATTTTTCTTTTTTCTTTTGTTTCCATTTATTTCTTCCTTTCTTGCTATGTTTAATTGTTTGATTATTGTATTACGCACTTATATTATACTAAGAATTGTAGTAAAAATGCAAATACAAATGACAATAATCCGCAAACTGGGAAAGTATATATCCATGCTTTACATATTTCCACAACTTTTTTTGAATTAAATTTGTTTCCGATTAGCCTTACCTACGCCTATTATTGATATTGTTTTTGCATGAGTAGTACTTACAGGTAAACCTGTCAAACTAGCAATCAGCAAAGTAATAACTGTTGTAATATCACTAAAAAGCCCTTCTTGTATATTTAAACTAACCATATCTGTACCAATATTTTCTACTATTTTCCTTCCACCTATTGAAACACCTATTGCCATAATTATTGCTGTAAAAATTATAACATTAAAATAATCAGTTGGCAAAACAATTTCTGGAATTTGAACATTTTTTAATAAACACATAAAAATAATTAATATACCAATAAACTTCTGACCATCTTGTGCACCATGCATAAAAGACATCCCACAAGTACTTATTATTTGGGTCTTTTTAATTTTATTATTATTTATTTTATAAATAAATTTTCTGAATATTTTTGTAATTAACACACTAATAATAAAAGTTCCTATAATAGACCAAACTAAACCTATACCAACATTCCACCACTCACTAAAATTAACACCCTTTACTCCATACACTGCAATTGCCGCTCCTGTCAACCCGTGCAGTTAATGCGTGAGTTTCACTTGTTGGAATTCCAAAGGCTAATGCGACTAATGCAAAAATTATAACAGACAGCATAGCTGAAATTAATAATATATAACCATTAAACCCATCCGATAGATTTACCATTGAGCTAATGCAATCAGCTACAGAAAAATTAATAAAACTCATTACAATAATACCCATTAAATTAAAAACCGCACTTAACCATGCAGCTTTTTTGAATTCCATAACCTTTGTTCCCACAAGTGTTGCAATAGCATTAGGAGCATCAGTTACTGCATTTGTAAAAATTAAAATTGTAATTATTAATAACACTAAAGCCTTCATTTCTCTCCTTTCCAAAACAGGAAAAGGAAAAAGGGACGTTTTTCTTTTCCTGTTTGGTGAACATAAACCGCCATTTTTTAGTTATATATACATTTGTATTAATTATGTTTCTCAAACTCTTTTCAATAAGAAATTCTTTACACTTTGAAATTAAATTTTTAATTTAAACACCAATACAGCCAATCCTTGAAAATGTAGTATATTCATAGAATTTATGTCTACAAAGTAGGAAAAGAAAAACGTCCCCATTTCCTTATTTCATCCTTACTTCTCAATCCAGTTAACCTATCAACAACTTTACCATTCTCAAACAAAATTAAAGTAGGTATACTCATCACTTCATACTCAAAAGCCAAATCATTACTCTCATCCACATTCAACTTTCCAACTTTTACTTTTTCACCCAACTCACTAGCTATCTCTTCCAATATAGGAGATAACATCTTACAAGGTCCACACCAATCAGCATAAAAATCAACTAATACAGTTTTTTCTGATTGCACAACCTCCTTTTCAAAATTTTCTTTATTTAATTTTATTATTTCCATATTCACAAACTCCCTTATACAAATTTATTAGATTTTTAATTAGGATTTACCTATAAACCTTATTCTATCTTTAATATTTTATGCAAATACTTTAAGTATTATTTTCTTTTAAATATTCAATAGCACTAATACCAGCTTTTGCACCTTCATATACTGCTTTAGAAATTTGAAGTAATCCTCCTGTGCAATCTCCACAAGCAAAAAAACCTTTAATACTACATCAACACCTATATTTTTAGCCTGATTTATTCCAGTATTATACAACTCATTGCCATCAATTCCATATTCAAAACCATAATAATTTTCTATTCTTCCTGTTTTCACCAAACTAGATTCCCCATAATATAACACAAGAGTTTTCTTATTAGCTCTTCCGTGTATACAAACTTGCTGAAATTCCGGCTGGTCCAGCCCCAATTATTATAACATCATACATATTAACAATTCCCTTCAATTAATTTTAAACACTTTAATTTTTTCAATCCTAATTATATTTTATCACAACACTCCTCACATATATATAATATACAATATAACATTTTTAATTCAACAAACACTACACAAATTAATTATCAAACACTACCACAATACAACAAAGCATTTAAAAATTAACCATTACACCAACCAAATTATCAAACATTTACTACAACACAACCATACCCCCACAATTTTCCCTCACTCAAAACACTCCCCCCACTCGGAGAAAGAAATTTTTACTTTTGAAAAAACAAACTCCGACCTGAGCCCCAAAACATCCAACCCCAGTAATTATCGTAACAAGTCCACCAAACCCAGCACGCACTCCACCGCGTTTGAAGGAGTTTGTTTTTTCAAAAGTAAAAATTTCTTTCTCTCGGAGCCACCCCAAAAACATCTAACCCCAATAATTATCATAACAAGTCCATAAAACCCATCACACACTTCACCACATTTGAAGGAGTTTGTTTTTTCAAAAGTAACAAATTCTTTCTCTCAGTGCAACCTCAAAAAAATATAATCCCCCACCTTGCGAAAATCTCCCCCTTGCTATATAATAAAAAATATCACACACAATTAAGAACCACATTTTACTTCAATACACCACATAATTTCATCTTAATCTGTGTACCACAAAAAGGAGGAACACCACACATGGCTTTTGACGGAATTGTAACCAAATCTATTGTAACTGAATTAAACAAATTCATATTAAACGGAAAAATAAACAAAGTATTTGAACCAAATAAAAACGAAATTATCTTAGGCATTTATAACACCGGAAAAAACTACGCTCTAAATTGCTCAATCTGCTCAGACAATTACAGACTAAATCTAACCACAACATCTAAACCCAACCCAATAAATGCCCCTAGCTTTTGCATGCTTTTAAGAAAGCACCTAATCGGTAGCAAGATTTCTAAAATCTACACTCCTGGACTAGAAAGGATCGTTATAATAGAACTTGAATGTTATAGCGAATTAAATGACCTAATTACAAAAAAACTTATAATTGAATTAATGGGCAAACACAGCAACATTATACTTGTAAATGAAAAAGACATAATTATTGACAGTTTACGACACTTAGACTCTTCTAATAATTCTTTACGAGATATCTTACCTGCTCACCCATACAACTTACCATCAACTAGTAAATTAGATTTGCTAAACATAACTAATTTCAACGAATTTTACACAGCAACAAAAAACTTAGAAAATTTAGACACCGGCATATCAAATACATTTAATGGTATAAGTAAATTATTTATGCAAAACATTCTAGAAGAACTTAATATACAAAACAATGTTACTCAAGAAAATCTAGAAAAAATCTATAACTATTTATCTGAAATATTAAAAAATATTAATAACATGAATGAAAAAATATATATAAAAAATTATAATTCAGATTACACATTAACTCTTAAACAACCTATTTCAGTTGAAAATACATCACTTCCATACATCAACTTTTTTATAGATGATTTTTACAATACAAAAGAAACAAAATCTGAATTTTATTCTTATAGAAATACTATTTTAAAATTAGTTGATGCCACATTAAAAAAAATAACAAAAAAGTTAAACAATATTAATACCAAATTAAAAGAATGCACTGAAAAAGATACATTTAAATTGTATGGTGAACTTATTACAGCTAATATGTACAAATTCTCTGAATTCTCTTCAGACTATATTGAATTAGAAAATTATTATGATAACAATAACATTATAAAAATTCCTGTTAACAAACACCTATCACCTTCAATAAATGCTAAAAATTATTTTAAAAAATACAACAAATTAAAAAACGCACTTGAAATTGTAAACAAACAAAAATTAGAAACAATTGAAGAATTGAATTATATTGAATCTATAATATATTCCTTAGATAATGCAAAAAACATTACAGATATAGACGAAATTTATAGTGAAATAAAAGAAAATGAATTATTCTTCAGTAAAAAATTTAGTAATTGCCTACACAACACATCTAAAAATAGTAATTATAAAAATTCAAATTCTGCCAAAAGCTCTAGAATAAAGAACACTAATAAAAAAGCAGATAAAGAATACACACCTATCGAATATAAAATTGAAGGTTACACTTTTTTAGTAGGAAAAAACAATAAGCAAAATGATTATCTATCAACTAAAACTTTAAAAAATCATGACATTTGGTTTCATACAAAAGACATTCACAGCAGTCATGGAGTTTTGCAAACCAATAATACAACACCATCAATAGATATAATCATAAGATGCTCACAAATTATTGCTTATTACAGCAAGGCAAGACAATCCTCTAATGTACCTGTTGACTATACACTTGGCCAATATGTAAAAAAACCTTCTGGCAGCAAACCTGGAATGGTAATATATACACACAACTCTACAATTAACGTTCATCCCACAAAATAACTAATAACTCGGCGCCACCACAAAAAAATTTGCCAAAAGCCCCATCCCTTCAGCAGCCCCTAGCAAATTTTCCTATTGCAAAATTTTCCTAACCTCCTCATTCTCCAACAAAACCGGATTCAAACACCCCTTAACATATGAAGCAGTCTTAGAATTTTGTTCCAAAGCCGCCACCGCAACATCCACATCTGACCTCACGCCAAAACTTGCATACTTAACAATAATCCCCTTATTTTTCACAGCCTCCAAAACAACATCCTTATCATCTCTCAATTCCTTAGACGCATAATACAAAGCCTGCCCATCATTTTTTACAGCCCTAAGCAAAACTTCCTTATCATTTCTAAGCTCATCACTTGCATAACACATAACCCAACCAACAGTTGAAACAGCTTCAAACACTATATCTCTATCACCTTTTAACCTATCACTTGCAAATTCTAAAGCACCTGGATTTTGTTTCACAGCCTGCATAACAAGATCCTTATCATCTTGTAATTCAGAACTTGCCCACTCCAAATACAATCCAGATTCTTTTACAGCATCAACAAAAAAATCCCTATTTGTAGAATTATTTTTTAATTCTTCAATTTCATACATCCTTTTTCACCTCTATTTTTTCTTTCTTGTATAATCCTTTTGCTCAACATTAGGGAAAGCACTAATCAATCTTTTATTTAATTTAGATTGTTTAATAAATTTTTCTTTTATATCTTTACTTAATTTAATTTGATTTTCTTTAATACTTGCTATTTTATCTGATAAATCTTTAGCCGAAGCTTTTATTTTATCATCAATATCTTGAATACGAGACTTGAAAGTTCCAATAAGAGTAATATGTTGATTTTTTATTTTGTTTGTATATTTTTTTCTAGTATATTTTATATTATTTGCTAAAGTAAATTTACTAATATTAATTTGTTTCATTAATCTTTGTTTTTCCAAATTTAATCTTTCAATAGCGGCTTCAGCAGTTTCTCTTACCTTTTTAGAAATTTCCTCTGTATTATCTTTCTCTTGTTTACTTAAATTTTTAAATCTTAAAATAACATTAAAAGATATACTTAAATCTATAATATAAATTAATAAGAATCCTATTACTACATAATTTAAAATATTGTGTGGTATTGCATATAGTTTACTTAATATCCATGGATTAACAAAAGAAATTATTATTACACTTATTATTCCAAATGGCACTAAAGTTTGTAAACATACTCTTCCATTTATATTAAATTTATTCTTGCTATAATCCCACCATCTAGCATGAAATATTTTCTCCATAATATAACTTGTAAAATATTCTAATGTACCACAAATTATTGTAGACAATAAAAACAATAATATTATGTTATTTGAAAATTTAGTTAATAATAATGAAACACTTACTACACCAACACCGTATATTGGGCAATATGGACCTATTAAAAATCCTCTATTTACAAATTTATGTTTTTGAATAACACCTAAAGTGCATTCCATACCCCAGCCTAAACAAGAGTATATTATAAATAACATAAAATAAATTTCTAAATTATATATCATTCGTTAATTCCCACCTTGTATTCTATATTTTCCATGAAAGGAAAAATTTCTTTAACTCTTTTGTGAGTTATAATTGCCATTCTTGGTTGCGGATTTTTTTCATCTTCTTCTAATAATTTTTGTGTATAGCAATTTTCTGATGTTTTAAATAATAAATATCTATTTCTTACATATGTAAAATATATTTGATATCCATCATCTAAATTTTTATCAAACTGCTTAAATGTATATTTTCCATCCATTTTTGTTTCTCCTTTAAACAACTTTATGTTTACCAAGAAGGAAAAGAAAAACGTCCCCTTTTCCTCTTTCCTATTCCAACATTTTTTTAAACTCCGTCTCAGTTATAACATTAACACCTAAGCTTTGCGCTTTTGTAAGCTTACTTCCAGCATCTTCTCCTGCTAAAACATAAGTAGTTTTCTTTGAAACTGAACTAGAAGTTTTTCCTCCATATTTTTCTATTAAGTCAGAAGCCTCATCTCTTGTAAATTCTTCTAAAGATCCTGTTAATACAAATGTCATTCCTTCAAATCTATTATCTGTGTTATTCTCTTCTATTGCATTCATATTTACCCCTGCTTGTTTTAATTTTTCTATTAAATCTATTGTTTGCTCTTGTTTAAAAAATTCATATATACTTAAAGCAGTTTTTTCACCAACATCTTCTTGCATGCTTAATTCTTCTAATGTTGCATTCATTAAATCATCCATTGTTTTATATTTTTTAACTAATGTTTTTGCAAGTTTTGCACCTACATGACGAATTCCTAATGCTGTTATCAATTTAAATAGGTCATTATTTTTACTTTCATTTATTGCTTCAATCAAATTTTGCGCAAATTTTTTTCCGTTCTTTTTTAATGAAGCTATATCTTCTAATTTTAGTGTATAAATATCTGCAATATTTTTAATTAATTCTTTATCTATTAATTGCTCTATAATACTATAACCAAGTCCATCAATATCCATTCCTACTTTTGAAGAAAAATGTACAATACTTCTTAATGCCTTTGCTGGGCATTCAATTCCTGTACAACGAGTAACCGCTTCTCCTTCTTCACGTATTGCTGTTGCACCACAAACAGGGCACACTTTTGGCATTTCATATTCTGTTTCATTTCCTGTTCTTTTTTCTTTAACTGCACACACAACTTCTGGAATTACATCACCAGCTTTTTGAATTATTACTGTATCACCAATTTTCAATTCTTTTTCTTTTATGAAATCTTCGTTATGTAATGTTGTTTTAGAAATTGTTGAGCCTGCAACTCTAACTGGTTCTAGTATTGCCATTGGTGTTATTGCTCCGGTTCTTCCTACTTGACATATTATATCTTTTAATATAGTTTGTTTTTGCTCAGGTGGATATTTATACGCAATAGCCCATCTTGGAGTTTTAGCTGTTGTTCCTAATTTTTCTCTTAAATCTAATTCATCAACTTTAATAACTGCACCATCAATACCAAAAGATAATTTATCACGGTTTTCTCCTATTTTATTTACTGCTTTTATTGCATCTTCAATATTTTCGCAATATTCGTGAACTGGATTTACATTAAATCCTAGGCTTTTTAAATAATTTAATTGTTCATTATGAGAATTAAATTTATTGTTTTCTAATTTTTGAACATTAAAAATAAAAATATCTAATGGTCTTGTAGCTGTTATTTTAGAATTTAACTGACGAAGTGAACCGAGCTGCTGCATTTCTTGCATTTGCAAATAATGATTCTCCAAGTATTTCTCTTTCTTCATTCATTTTTTCAAATTCCTGTGAACCTATAAATACTTCTCCTCTTACTATTATATTTATATTTTGTTTTAATTTTTTTGGAATATTTTTAATTGTTTTTAGGTTCTCAGTTACATCTTCTCCGTATTAATCCATTTCCTCTAGTCGCTCCTCTTACAAATTCACCATTTTTATATTCTAATGCAACTGATAATCCATCTATTTTAGTTTCTACTACATAATTTAATTTTTCATTATCTTGTAATTGTTTTTTTACTCTTTTATCAAATTCTTCTAATTCTTCTATTGAAAATACGTCTTGTAAACTTTGAAGTGGAACTTCATGTGTTACTTGTAAAAAGCCTTCTTTAACATGTCCACCCACTTTTTGTGTCATTGAATCTTCTGTTATTAAATCAGGAAATTCTTTTTCTAAATTTTTAAGTTCATTCATTAACATATCATACTCAAAATCTGAAATTTCAGGGCTATCATCATCATAATATCTTTTTGCATGATATTCTACTTGTTGTCTTAATTCAGCAATTCTTTGCTTTGCCTTTTGTTTATCCATTATATTTTGTCTCCTTCATTTTGGTCTTTGTTTGTATGTTATCATAAGTAAATTACACATACTTTATACAATTTTAAATATAAGACTATAAATTAGTAACACTATGTTAATCAAGCAGGAAAACTAAAACGTCCCCTTTTCCTTTTTTCCTACAAATCTAATGTAACTGTTTTATTGCATTCTTCATATTTCCTATAAGTGACACCGCAATAATCAAGCATTTTTTTAGAGGCAACATTAGCGTCAGTTCCATTATATTTATCACTTTTATAAATTATTTCTTTTATTCCACATTGAATAATAGCTTTAGCACATTCATTGCAAGGAAATAAATCTACATATATTCGTGAACCTTCTAAATTAGAACCTTTATTATTTAAAATAGCATTTAATTCTGCATGGCAAACATATGCATATTTTGTATCTAAAAAATTCCCTTCTCTATCCCATGGCATATTTTCATCATTATAACCATTTGGTGCACCATTATATCCTACTGATAATATTTTGTTATCTTTGCTTACAACACATGCTCCTACTTGTGTGTTTGGGTCTTTACTTCTTTGGGCTGATAACATTGCTATTCCCATAAAATATGAATCCCATCCTATATATCCTTCTCTCTTTTTTTGCATATTAATTCCAGCCTTTCTTTTTGCTTTTTTTAAATTCTTTACAGTATTTATAATTTTTTATAATATAATCTCATTACAATTTAACACTTTTTTATTGTGAAATATGCTATAAACTATATAATAATTTCACTTTTATTGCATTTCATATATTGAAATATCTAAAACATTATCTTCATTACCATATAAACTTAATTTACCATCATATCCATTGAAAGTAATTGGTAATAAAAATTGTATACCAGTTTCCTCATTTGTACATTCTATAGCAACATTAGGAATGTATTCAAACTCATGTGTAGAAAGCAATATTGGTCCTTTATTGTATTCAGAAATTATATTGTTAGTATATAATTCTCCATCATCACCTATTTCACAAGACCATACTTTAATTTTTATTTTATCATCTTTTGGTATAACAATAAATTTGTATGCATCCCCATTATTTACTTTTACGATATTTTCATTTTGCTGGTTTTCGAAACATTTTTTATACATTTTCTCTTCTTTTCCAGTTGGTATAAAACCTACTGCTAAACATTCATCATTCGAAAATTTAATTTTTATATTTGATTTTTCTTCTACAGACGTGTTAGTTTTGTTTTGGTTGTCACCTTTATTCGTATTGTTGTTTTTATTTTCATTATTGTCTTTGTTATTCTGATTTTCATTATTTTTTTTATTTTTATTATCATTTAAAGAATTTTCAGAATTGTTATTTTCCATACTAACTTTGCAAATATAATATCCTCCTACACCTGCTCCAATAATTAATAAAATCACTACTAGTATTATTAAAACTTTCTTTACCATACTAAAAACCTTTCCTTTCTTGCATTTTATTAATAAACTTATATTTCATTAATAAATTTATTATGCCATATTTATTATTTTTTTAACAACTCTTTCCCATTTTTTACATAATCCCAACCTGAAAAAATAGTTGCTATAACAGAAACTGTCATTAATACTGTTGCTATAATATTAATTGCTAGTGCAAATCCATTTAATTTTCCTGATAAGCATTTTGCATATGGATTCATATCAATTAAAGCAAAAATTAATGCAAACATCTGAGTTACTGTTTTTAATTTTCCCCATATAGATGCTGCTATTACATTTCCATTTTCTCCTACTGCAACTAATCTGTATCCTGAAACTATAAACTCTCTGAATAATACTATAATTGGAATCCAAGCTGGTAGTCTTTGATCTTGTACTAACATTATCATTGCTGCTAATACTAAAATTTTATCTGCTATTGGGTCTAGAAATTTTCCAAATGTTGTAATTTGATTTCTTGAACGTGCAATATATCCATCTAATTTATCTGTAATAGAAGCAGTTATGAAAATTGCTTCTACTATAATCCATGTTAATGGTATAAGAGAATTTGTATATATGGTATTTAGACCTAAAAATGGAATTATAACCATTATTGGTACTAAAATTATTCTAAATATTGTTAATTTATTTGGTAAATTCATTTGTGCTCCCTCCGTTTTTGATATACATTATTATATACAATCTATCTTTATTTTTAAAGTATATTTTTACAATTTATACAATTTATTTATCTAATCGACTTTGTTTTTTCGACAATTTCTACTATATCAGTTATATATTCACTAATTACTGGTATATTTAATTTAATTATTTTTTGTAAAATTACTATAATTATTGCAGTTACTAATGTTACACCTATACCTATTCCTATACCTTTCCATAAGCCAGAAAATAAGTTTCTA